>NZ_JBKXTT010000006.1:0-194104 GCF_047017445.1 Marvinbryantia sp.
CGGAAAAGATAATATTAAATGCGAAAGGAAGCGAAAGCCTCCCGACGCATTATTTTTTTACCTAAAAAGCACAGAAAGAGAGGTGAGAACGTGCGAAACTACCGATATTTGACGTTCGGCGACCGTGAGAAAATCGAGACGGAATACACCGCCGGAGGACGTCCGGCCGACATTGCGATCGACCTCGGCGTCCATGTGGCGACTATCTACAAAGAGCTGAAAAGAGGCGACACCGGCCAGCTCGACAAGAACATGCGCCGAGAGTATAGCGCCGAACTCGCCCAGCGCCGACTCATTGAGAACATCAAGTGCCGCGGACGAAAATCCCCCACTAAATAAAAGGAAGGAGCGACAACATGGCAGCATTACACGAAATAGCTCGGCAGTACGCCGACGAAATCCGCGACGGCATAGCGTGGGTGATTATATGGAAAACAGGCCGAAGCTGGCACGCTGAAAGCGTCTGGCTCAATCCGGACTCTGACACCTTCGAGCTGGACGATCTGAGCACTGCCACCGAAATTCTGGAGCAGGATCCGAACGCTGTCATGGTGAACGGCTACTACTGCGGGCACTTCGGTGAGAACATGACGATCGCAGAACTGGAGGCCGGTATTCTCTGGCACTACGAAGGCGGCTGCAATCTCCTGAAAGACTCGACGGCCTTCCCTCCTGAGCCGATACCTCGCCCGGAAAATCTCCCAGCAGATATGCCATGGTACGGCAAGGAAACCACCGAGGAACCGGATCCCTACATATTCGATGGCTACATGAGCGTCGAGGACTACGAGAAACGCCAGCAGCTCATAGCTGCGGATCAGGCGCGAGGCAATCCACTCCCGGACAAGTCACCACCAGAACCTCAGCACATGGAGCTCACGATCCAGATCGGCCCACCTGCCGCCACTGCCCTGCTCGGCGCTCTCGCCGACGCAATAAAGGCAGCAGCTCACGCAGTCCGGCAACTCATGGACGAGCTCGCGGAGCGGTTCCGGAAGTTCCGGCAATACGCACGAAAGGCCGTGAACACTTTTGTGGACTCCCTACTATATAGAGCCAACACCCACCCGAAATGGTGGCACCTATACAAACACGCACGGAAATGGAGAACCCGGAAGAAATACAAGCGGCTGCTTATGAGGCAGCTATGCAGCAGGCTGGCCGCTGGATAGGAGGTGATCCCATGAACGACTCGCGAAACCTAAGCGGGCCCGTACTCATGCCCGGCGCGACGGCTGCCGCTATGAAGTATGCCAAGAGTGCGGGCTGGACTGGAATGTAAGCAAGCAGGCGGTGATCCCGTGGTACGGCTACAAGTGCCCGATCTGCCGCAGCAAATACAGAAAAGGAACAAAACCATGAGAAACGAAGTAATTTACGACAAAAACGGGCGCCCGGACATTATGGTGGTTTTTACCCCGTCCGAGCTGGGACTCCCTGACACCCTGAGAGGCCGCAAGGTTAAGGAATACGCGATCAGCAAGTACCAGAACACATTGATCGACGGCGTTCCGTACTCTCTCCCATTTATGAAACCGGCTGTGAATATCAGCCACGACGAAGCAATCCGCCTCTGCGAGAGCAAGGGTGAAGGCTGGCACCTGATCACTAACGACGAGTGGGTGGCTCTCGGCTTCTGGAGCTGGGACAACGACACCATGCCGACCGGAAACACCGCAAGCGGCAAGAGTCACAGCCACCCGGAGCAGACCGGCACTACATACGAAGGAGGCTGCGGCAAGACCTTGACCGGATCCGGCCCGGTTCAGTGGAACCATGACGGCACGGCCTACGGCGTAGCTGACATGTGCGGCAATATCTGGGAGCATGTCGGCGGCGTTCGATTTATGAACGGTATGCCGCAGGTGATCCCGAACAACGGCGCAGCCTATGGCTCGGATCAGTCCAAAGACTCGCCGGAGTGGGAGGCGATCTACACCGAGGACGGCGATCCGGTTTACTACAACGTACACGACGGAGAGATCACCCTCCAGCCGGTACACCCGGACGGCACCGACTACGACGGCGTAAAGTTCACGGATCTGGAAGTTCGCAGTGACATGGACGCACCGGACAAGCTGAAAAAACTCGGCCTCTATCCTGCCGACGACTACGAAAGCGACGAATACTTCTGGCTCGACTCTAACGGCGAGCGGGTTATTTATCGCGGGGGCAACTGGCGCAACGGTGCGCACGCTGGTGTGTTCTACCTCAGCGGCGGCAACTCCCGCAGCGATGCGAACACGAACATCGGCTTCCGTGCCGCTTGCGTTCGGTTTATCTGCGACTCTGACACTCTGGACGATCTGGACTCTGACAAGAAGCAGCCAGAACCGAAAAAGCGTAGCATTTTAGCTCCGGACTTTATCGGACGGATCAAGCAGGCACTCGCCCGGCAGTTTCAGAAGCTATACGAAGCCGCGCACGGCGAGGATCCGGAAGGCTTCGCTGAACTGGCCGAGAAGGCAACAGACGAAGAACTCGCCAAGGCTGCAAAACTCAGCGCCACACTGGCTCAGGTGAACGCAGCCGTGGACATGTACGAGCTGACCGCTAAGCAGTTAAAGCTCGCAGCCACAACCTCGATCACAATCAAAACGGAGGTGAACGACCATGAATGAGCTCCGGGACATATTCACGAAATACAAAGCAGTCGTATTTTTTGACACTGAGACAACCGGGCTCGAAGCTGAGAGCTGCCAGATCATTGAACTGGCAGCGATCAGAGTCGAGAAAACCGAACGGGGCACCCTCCGCATGGCCGACAGCGCCGACGTGTTCGTGAAGCTGCCGGAAGGTGAGCGGATCCCTCAGAAGATCGTCGAGCTGACGGGGATCACAGACGAGCAGCTCGAAAACGAAGGAATCACCGAGGCTGAGGCTGCAGCTCGCTTCACTGAGTTGATCAGCGGCGGCCGTGTCCTTCTGGTAGCCCACAATGCACAGTTTGACCTCCTGTTTACTGCTGAAATGCTCAGGAGACACGGAAACGGCGGCCCGGAGGCTCTGAAAGCTGCCGACTATCTGGACAGCCTGACCGTTTACAAAGACCGCCGGGCATATCCTCACAAGCTGGCGAACGCGATCCTCACCTATAAGCTGGAGGGCAAGGTTCAGAACTCCCACAGAGCGATCGACGACGTGGCGGCACTGTTTGAGGTGTGCAAGGCCATGGACGCGGAACGCTCCGATCTTCTCAACTATGTGAACGTGTTCGGATATAACCCGAAGTATGGAGTAAGTGGGAAACGGATCGAAAAGGTGGCCTACTGGCCGCAGAATTTCAACAAATACATGCAGGCTCCGAGCTATACGCTCCCGGCCAAACTCAGACAAAGAAGGAGGTAACAGAAATGCGAAGCAGCTCGCTGAAAGTATACAGCCCGGTGGAATACACCGGGTACAAAGAAAAAAGAAGCGGCCACCCGTCGGAACCGGGAAGCCGCACAGGCAATCGAAAAACCACGCGAAAGCCTAAGCCTATTTTATACCGGCTGCGCCGTTTTTGCAAGCGCCTGAACTGGAAAAGGATCGGCGGGCTGGCAGTCACCACAGTGGTGATTGTGTTCGCGGCGCGCGGCGTCGTGGGTATGTTCTCAGAACACACCCAGACAAAAACAGCCCCGGTCACAACCAGCAGCCCGGCGGCCGAGGAATCTCAGCCCTACGTTTTCTACTACAAGGACGGGCAAGCCGTAAGCTGGGAGGACGTCACAGACGCATGGGCCGCAGAGGCAGGGATCCAGAAGCGCTACGCTCTCACTGACGCCGAGCGACTGGAGATCGCTCAGGTGCTCACGGCCGAAGCTGGAGGCGAACCCTTCGCCGGAAAGATCGCAGTAGCTCAGTGTATTCTCCAGACCTGTGAGGACGAAGGGATCCGACCGGACGAAGTGCTGCGCGTGTACGCATATAGCAAGCGCCGCCCGGAACCGACTCAGGAAGCCCTCGAAGCCGTGCAGGACGTGTTCGACTTCGGGATCGTGGCAACGACCGAGCCGATCAAATACTTTTACGCTCCCGCTCTCACGGACAGCGAGTGGCACGAGTCCCAGATCTATGTAATGACCATTAACGGACACCGATTTTTTAAGGAGGCAACCGAATGAATAACGAAAACAAGCCAAGCGTGATCGCAGAGCTCACGGCTGCACTTGCCAGCATGGCGGAACGCGCCGTCGCTGCTGAGGCCGAAGCCGAGCAGTACAAGAAAAGCTCAGGCGAGTGGTACCAGTTTTTTACCAGCAAGGACAAGGAACTGAGAGACACGCAGGCAGAACTCCAGAAAGCCCGCAAGGCTCTGGAAGCAAAGGAAGGAGAACAGAACCATGGCAACGACAAAGAAAGCAATAGCTGAGGCTGAGCAGGCCGCAGAAATCAAAGAAACAATCGCAGCACCCACCACAGAGCCGGGAACTCCGGCTGTAACACTGGACGAACTGGAAAGCATGGACATGAACATGTTCGACGCAGAGGAAACCGAAAGCGCTCCACGCCCGGCATGGCGTATCACTGACGACGGCTGCGCCGACTGGGCCTGCCGAAAAATCGCAGAAGAAAAGACCGAGCTCGACCGGATCACCGCACTGGGCGAAAGCCAGATCGAGAAGATCCAGCAGAGAATTGACGCTGCTCAGCGCAGATATGAAAACGGCACCCGTTTTCTCACTGGAAAGCTCGCGGAATACTTCGAGACAGTCCCGCACAAGACAACCAAGACAAAACACAGCTACCGCCTTCTCTCCGGCACTCTGGTGAAGAAAATCGGCGGCAGCACCATGAAACAGGACGACGACACACTGCTGGCCTATCTGAAAGCCTCCGGCAATGAGGATATGATCCAGAACACTGAAAAGCCGAAGTGGGGCGAGTTCAGGAAGCGCCTCGAAATTGTAGGCGGCCAGATCGTAGACAAAACCACCGGCGAGCTGGTGGAGGGCGTGCAGATCATTGAGAAACCGGACACCTTCACGGTGGACGTGTAAGGAGGTAGCGCATGGCAACAACCAAGGAAACGTCGGCCACAAAGACGGCCACCACCCCACCGGTACCGCTGACGCTGCAGCAGAAGTTCATCAAGTTGCGCGAAGCCGTTCCCTCTATCACCCAGAAGGCCCACAGCGACGGCGTAAAGTACAAGTTCGCGAAGATCTTCGACGTGTACCAGCTTCTCACTCCGGCCATGAATGAGTTCGGCGTCAATTTTGACATTGTAGGCGAGCAGGCAACCCGGCACAGCGAAAACGGGGATCCGATCTACTACTCCAACTTCACGCAGCACACCAAAAACGGCGACCGCATTGTCTGGGTGTACGAGGCCGACCTCACGATCCGCTGGACGAACGCAGACAACCCGGATGAGACTCTGGAAGTTACTCTACACGCAATCGGAACGAACGACGGAGGCCCGGACAAGGCCAAAGGCTCCGCGTGGACGTACTGCCTCAAATACTACCTGTTCGAGAAGTTCGGCATTGATCAGGGCGACGACGATCCAGACATGAGCGACCACAGCAGCGAACCCCCTCAGCAGAGCCAGAAACAGCACACAGGAGCTCAGAACGGGAACCGGCAGGGAAACACCCAGCCGCAGGCACAAAATGGCCAGACGGGGCGCTCAGGCGCCGCACGACCACTCTCAGACGCTCAGCTCTCCCGCCTCTACCGTAAAGGAGAGGACGCCGGGTACTCTCAGCAGTCGATCAACGAATGGATCCTGAAAAAATACGGACAGCAGGATCCACACAACCTGACGCGGGCCCAGTATGACGAAGCCTGCGCCGCTATGGACAACGCAAAGCAACAAGGAGGACAAGACAATGCTTAATCATGTGGAGCTTCTGGGCCGTCTGGCTCAGGAACCTGAAATCAGATACACACAGAGCGGCACGGCAGTGGCGAGCTTCGACCTCGCCGTGCAGGTACCGAGTAAGAACAAGGACGCCGCTCCGGACTATATCCCGATCGTGTGCTGGAGAGAACGCGCCGAGTTTTGCGGCCGTTACCTCTCCAAAGGCCGCCAGATCGTAGTTGAGGGCCGGATCTCCACCCGTAAATGGAAGGACGAGAAAACCGGGCAGAACCGCAAGGCCGTGGAAGTTGTGGCCTCAAACATTTACTTCGCAGACAGCAACGGAGGCAACGCAAATGGCAATCCTCAGCCCGCCAACAACGACGGATTCATGGACATACCGGACGACGGACAGCTTCCTTTTAACTAATAACACCGACCGAAGGACGACCGCCGGACAGACCGGCGGAACTCTACGGCCAAACCAGAAACAAACCACGAAAGGAGGTGCCGACAGTGGCATGGATCCAAATTCACCAACAACTGAAAGACCACCGCAAGGTGCTGGCTGCTGCTGACGAGCTCGACATTGAACCGGCTCACATGCTCGGCCTGCTGATCTCGTTCTGGCTCTGGGCCATTGATAACGCACCGGACGGATCCCTCGCTGGAATATCCGACAGAATGATCGCAAGAGCAGCCCAGTGGGACAAAGATCCGGAGGAATTTGTGGCCGCCCTGACCTCTGCGTCTCTGCTGGACGTAACGGAGGACGGCGTTCTGGAGATCCACGACTGGAGCGAGTACACCGGAAAGCTGATCGAACAGCGAGAAAATGAGAAAAACCGTTCGAGAGCCCGCCGCGCTGCTGCTAAGTCAAACGACCGGAGGACGACCGCCGGACAGTCTGCGGACGCAAGCAAGAGCGACCAGAAAAAGACCGCAGGTAGAGTAGACCAGACCAGAGTAGACCAGAGTAGACCAGAAAATAAGGGGGATACCCCCATAACCCCCGCGGCCGAGAAGCAGCCAAGCGCTCAGGAACGACGTTTCGCAGAGTTCTGGACTGCATACCCGAAGAAAGTCGGCAAGAAAGCAGCACAGAAGGCATGGGAAAAGGCAAAGCCCGACGCTGAACTGTTCGAGAAGATCATGCAGGCAGTGGCAACAGCTAAAACCTCGGAACAATGGCTGCGAGAAGGCGGCCGCTTCATTCCCAACCCGTCAACATGGATCAATCAAGGACGCTGGGACGACGAACCTCTCCCGCCTGCCGGATCCGGAAGCTATCAACAGCGACCGGGTGGAAATTGTGGAAAACCTGACACCATGGACGTGCTCGCGGGGATAATCGCAGACGAGGAAGGGGGCTTCGAGATATGACAAAAGCAGACGCGGCTCGACTGGTGGCGATCGTCGTCACCGCCTACCCGAATTTTGACAAGTTCAAGGACGCGAAAGCAATCGAGGCCACGGTGAACCTCTGGGCCATGATGTTTGAGCAAGACGAATCCGGGATCGTAGCGCTGGCAGTAAAAAAACACATTGCAACAAACAAATGGCCGCCGAGTGTGGCCGAAGTCCGGGAGATCATGCTGGAGATCCAGCACCCGGAACTCATAGAGCCGGACAAGGCATGGCTGGCCGTGAGCGACCTCATGTACAGCGCCGGACAATTCAACCACGGAGATCTCTCCCACCAGCTCCCGCCTCTGGTGGCGCGAGCCGTTGAGTCAATCGGCTGGACTTCCCTCTGGGAAATGCACCGCAGCGCATACATAGGCGGCAAGCCCGGCATGGATCGGGTAGCCTTCATGCAACAGTACACGCCAATGTACGAACGGGAAAAGTCCCGCAGCATGACACCGGCACAATTAACCGAGAAGATCGACAACGCGGCCGGATCCCTTCCGGACAAAGGCCAACGCCTGATAGAGTACCGGGAAAGCGAACGCCGCAGGAAAGAGCAGGAAATGGAGGCTATCACCCGCGGCGCCCTCCGACTGGAGAGCCAGATCGTCGAACAAACGAAGCTCGAACTCAGAGGGGAGGCGCTGGAATGATCCTACAAGGCGACGCACTGGAGGAACTCAGAAAGCTGCCGGACAAATGCTGCAGCGTCTGCGTAACTTCACCACCCTACTACAACGCCAGAGACTACGGAGCAGCCGATCAGCTCGGAACCGAAAGCTCTCCGGAGGAATACACCCGCAAGCTGGTGGAAGCCTTCCGGGAAGTCGCCAGAGTCCTGAAAGACGACGGCACCCTCTGGCTGAATATCGGCGACAGCTACGCGAGGCATATCGAGGACGGAGGGATCAAGCGCAAGGATCTGATCGGGATCCCGTGGCTGCTGGCTCTGGCTCTCAGAAGTGACGGCTGGTACCTCCGGGCGGACATTATCTGGAACAAGCCCAACGCCATGCCGGAAAGCGCCAAAGACAGACCGGCAAGATCTCACGAGTATGTTTTTTTACTCAGCAAAGCGGCCGCCTATTACTACGACGCCGAGGCCGTCAAGGAGCTGGCCGTCGGGTACGATCCGAAAAAGCCCGGCCGGAAGCGCGGCAACGCGAAAACCTTCCGTGGCGGCACTGCCTACACTCACGATCAGGCCAAAGCCAACAGCGCCGAGGTGGATCGAGGCAGCCACGGGCTCCAGAGAAATGAAACCGGCAAACGAAACCGCCGGGACGTCTGGACGATCGCCACACGGCCATATAAAGGCGCCCACCTCTCCACGTTCCCGGAGGAACTGGCCAAGATCTGCATACTGGCCGGGAGCAAACCGGGCGACACGGTTCTGGATCCATTCTCAGGAAGTGGAACCACAGGAGCCGCAGCCCTCAAAGAAGGGCGGAACTATATCGGGATAGAGATTAACCCGGACACCTGCAAAATACAAGAGCAGCGACTCGCTGAGGCTGCTCAGGAAGGAGTCAACCATGAAACGCGGTGAAATTTATTACATTGAAAGCACATACCGGGAAACCGGAAGCGAGCAGAGAGGCGGCCGTCCTGCGGTGATCGTCTCCAATGACAAGAACAACGAAAACAGCGAGGTTGTGGAAGTGGTATACATGACCACCAAACCAAAGAACGACCTCCCTACTCATGTGTTTATCCGGAGTGCACTCTCCCCTTCTACCGTCTTATGCGAACAGGTAAACAGCGTAAGCACGAAGCGGATCGGGACACTGATCGGAAAACTGACAAAGAGCGAGCTCGCAGCCGTGGACTCTGCTCTTGCAATCTCTCTGGGGATCGACTTCATGGATCCGAAGCCCGCAGGCAAAGAAGCGGAGCGTTTACTGGAAGAAATGAGCAAGCAGCCAGTCCAGATCGTCCAGCAGGATCCTGACATTGAAAAGATCAAGCTCGAAACGGAACGCGATCTCTACCGGAATTTATACAACGAACTGCTGAGCAAAACCATGAAAGGAGCAAGCGCATGAGAAAAAAACTGGTTTACATCTGCTCCCCGTGCCGCGGGGACATTGAAAAGAACATAGAAAAGGCCCAGCGCTACTGCCGCGAAGCCGTCGAACTCTGGGACGACGTGATCCCGATCGCGCCTCATGTATATTTTACCCAGTTTCTTGACGACACCAAGCCGGAGGAACGCGCCGCGGGCATGGACATGGGCCTCTCGCTTCTGGCCATGTGCGACGAGCTCTGGGTTTATGGTATCGAGAATCCGAGCGAAGGCATGAGAAACGAGATCGAATACGCGAAGCAGCACCAGATCCCGATCCGGGACGCTGCCGAGCTTTACAGAAACCGCGAAGCCGAAACACTTCCGATCGGTGACGCCCTGATCGTCCTCCCCTCTCGCGTCGGGAACCTGAACGGAGTCGCCGCGATTGAATCCACCACCGTGCGGATCAATGGCGAAATGATCTTAGACCTTGCGATCGAGCTCAGACGCCACCCCGGCCATGACATCACACTGGAGGCCGACAAAGACGCAGGCCCGGAGGTAGATCAATGAGCTGGGACACGGTTCCGGGAAGAAACAGCGAAGGTTACCCGGATCCGACAGCCAGCACAGCCCTTGCACGGGTGCAGCATAGCCAGAAGGGCCTCCAGAGCAAGCGAGCCGGTGAACACTTCGAGAATATGATCACCGCAAGCCTGAACTGGTACTGCGACAAGGGCGTGGCCTTCGTTGAAAAAACTCCGGAGCCCATGAAGCCACTCAGGAAGCCAGACCGACAGGGCCGGTTCCTTGCTTGCTACACCAAAGCCGGGCAGCCGGACTTCAAGGGAACGCTCACCGGCGGCCGGGCCGTGGTATTTGAGGCGAAACACACCGACAGCGACAAGATCGACCAGAGCCGCCTCACCCCTGAGCAGGTGGAAAGTATGACGCTGCACCACAAGCTCGGAGCTGCTGCCTTCATCATGGTGAGCGTGGGGCTGGAAAACTTCTACCGGGTACCGTGGGAAGTATGGCGAGACATGAAACAGATCTACGGACGCAAGCACATGAAACTCGAAGATCTGGAACCGTACCGCGTGCAATATATCGCCGGGATCCTCAAACTGCTGGAAGGTGTGGAGATCGACTACACCGAGGAAGGAGGCACGCCATGAAATGCGAATACTGCGAGCTCCGCAGAGTAGGGCCTTTTGTAATTTCAAAAGCCTGCGCCATGCTGAGCGGAAAGCTCAAAAATAAACAGACGGGCGAACTGTTAAAAATTTGTATACACCACATGACCTCCCCTGATCCGTGTATGAACAACGGGAACGGCTGCGGGCTCTACAAATCACAGAAAGGAGATCGAGCCAATGAACAACGCACTGCTGAGTAGTAAAAACATGTGCTGGTGTACCCCGCCGGACTTTTTCGCGGAACTGGATCGCGAGTTTCATTTTGAACTGGATCCGGCCAGCACCGACAAAAGCGCCAAGTGCGCGAAACACTTCACGCCGGACGACGACGGCCTAAAGCAAGACTGGGGGGGGTATTGCGTGTTTTGCAATCCACCATACGGCCGAGCGATCGCCGACTGGGTGCGCAAAGGCTACGAAGAAAGCCGGAAGCCCGGCACCACCGTGGTTATGCTCATTCCTTCGCGGACTGACACGGCATATTTTCACGACTGGATCTTCGGCAAGGCCAGCGAGGTGAGATTCCTCCGCGGCCGCCTGAAATTCACCGACGAGGACGGAAACGGCGAGGACGCAGCTCCGTTTCCTTCCGCCGTTATAGTGTGGCGGAGTCCGGAAAGCACCGGGCGCGAGTTTGCCACATGGCACATATAAAAGCACCAGAGCCAGCGGGGCCACTGCTCCGCCGGTTCGGATAAGGAGGAAACCATGGACGGGATCACTAAACAGACACGCCGCCAAAGTTACGACGGCATACGAACACGCAGCGGCGAGCGTTGCAAGCTAATACTGGAAACCCTCGGAAATCGGTCAATGACCGTGGAAGAAATCACCGACGAGCTGGTGGCTGCTGGCCACCTGAAATACTACGACCGCAACTTCGTGGCGCCGAGACTCACAGAGCTGAAAGGCGCCGGAGTTCTGGAAGTCGTCGGAAAGAAACCGAGCAAAAGAACCGGAAAAAATACAGCCGTATGGGCTGCGGTAAGGAGGTAAGCACATGAAAAAGCAGAAAGTACAGGCAAAGATCAACCTCGAAGCTCTCGCAGGCGGAGCCTTCGCCGAGAAACTCAACGAGGCGCTCATGCAGGTGGCTGAAAATATTCAGAATCCGAACACAGAAGCAACCACTAAGCACCAGATCACGGTAAATATTAAATTTAAGCCGAACAAAACCCGCCAAATGGTAGGAACCCAGATTGCTGTCACGACCAAGCTCGCAGCTACCGAAGCAATCGACACGCAAATGGTGATGGGCGTCAATATGAGAACCGGCCAGATCGAGATCGCCGAATACGACGGGCAGATCCGTGGACAGATGGATCTCTCCGACTTCACGGACGCCGCCTTCGTTCCTAACCCGGTGAGCCTGATCCCGTACCGCACATTTTTGGAAGTTCCGCAGCCTGCGAGCGACTTCGTGTTCAGAATCAGCGAGGGACGCGGCGGAGCCCCTGCCTTCAAGCTGGTGGCTGCTGACGGTGGCCTCTGGAAGTCTCAGGCGGTGGACAATGTGAAGAACTACCTCGTCAAAGCACTGGCAGACGTTCCGGATCGCGAGAAAATCACGATCATTGCATAATGTGGCCGACATAAATGTCGGGAACATACCGGGAGGGCCAAGCTCTCCCGGCAAACCAAAGGAGGACAAGAACATGCTGATCATAAACATAGTGCTGGCCCTCGTGGCTGCTCTCCTGCTTTTTGGAGTTATCGGAGAAAAGGACGGGCTCAGACAGCAGAACATCACGATCGCCTTCGTGGCCGTGATCGTGCTCATTATCGCATTAAATAGATTTTTCTAAGGGAGGACAAAACCATGGAATATAAACCGAAAGTTATCACCGGAAAAGTAACCGGCACCGGCTGGCCGATCGACGGCCATGTGCTCTGGTTCTCACAGTGGGACTACGACAACCGCGAGAGCTGGCACCTCTACGGCTGGGAGGACTCAGAGGACGAGGCAGTCATGCAGACCGTATTTCAGACCGAAACCGAGGAGGGCCTCTGCCTGTTCGACACTCTGGAGAAGTTCGCAGAGAACTGGAAGGCAAAGAAATGGGAGCCGCAGGGCTCGTTCTGCCTGCCACTGGACAAGGTGGAAGTTCTGGAGGTAAAGCAGGAAGAAAGCACCAACAACACCCGCGAACAGCTCCGGGCTCACGGCTTCGATCTGACGCCAAGAAAGCAGACCGACCGGGGCGGGATCCTCTGCCTCCCGCTGGACAAGAACCTGAACGGCGACGTGCAGGCCAAGCACCCGGACTGGGAGCCAGTCGAGTGCCCGACATGCGGCCGGAAATGCTGGAAACACCCGGAAGCTGACCGCCTCGTCAAAGAACAGGGCGCGAAAATGCTCTGTACTGAGTGCGCGATCAAAGCCGGGCTTCTGTCACCGTTCCGAAAGGAATGCCCAAACCGCGCGCAGCGAAGGAGGGCAAAGCGTGAAAGAAGAAAATAACACAGAGGGGCTCTACTATCTCAAAATAGACGAGAGGCACTACTTCCCCGACGGAAAAATAACAAGGAACGTGCTGGAGGCGCTCAGGTGCAGGAAATACGCCGAAGTGCTGGCCTTCTATCTGGAGTGTGACCTCGACGACATAGAAAAACAAGCTCGCAGACTCGCGGAAAGCACCGCGCTGAGTTACTCAGAAGCACTCCACAAGATCGGCGGAGATATGCTGCGGAGCAAGCAGGAAAAACCGGCCCCACTCTCCCTCTGGCCTATCAGACGGGAACCGGTTCGACCGAACCGCGCAGCCAGACGAGCAGCTAAAAGAAATGGAGGACGAAATGGACGATAACAAGAACAAGCCTATGGGCTGGCCGATACTCTATACACTGGCAACACTCGCAGGCGTGGCCGTGCTGGCAATCCTGAAAGCCTGTGGCATTATTTCAATGAGCTGGCCCGTGGTGATCGCCGGGCTCGTGTGGGTACCCACTGCACTGCTGCTGATCACTCTCTGGGTGGCCATGCTCCTGATCTGGATCGGGCGAACCGGGAAAAAGATCAGGGAATACAATCGCAGGAGAAAGATCTCCCGCACTCTGGACGAATCCATGATAGGGCTCACGCTGAACAGCGTCGGCCCCATTTATGGTATTAAAAGAAATAAAGGCGAAAACAACAGCGACTATGAGAAAAGGATCCGCGAAAAGCTGGGGCTCTCCCCTCGCAGTCTACCGAAATACGAAACCATGGAACAGCTCACCCTCTCCAATGTGGGCCCGATCTATGGTGTCGTAAAGAAACAGGACGAGAGCTGGAAGCACTACCGCCGCAGAATCCTGAAAGCAGCCCGCACTCTGGACACCGTAAACGTACAGAACGCGCCGAAACCGCGGAAGGAGTAGCCAATGCCAGAAATATGCGAAAAATGCTGGAACACCGGCTGCAAAGAAAACGAAATCCTCAGAGCGTCAAAGCTGGAGATCTGCCGCGCCTTCGAGTGCGGACTCATTCCAGCAGACGCCGGGGAGTATGTAAGGGAGGACGAATAAATGGACTACAAAACAGAAGCACAGCCAAAGGCAACAGCCGGAGGGGTACCGGTATTCTGCGCCCATGACGCGATCGTGGCCATTGAGAAGCTGATCCCCAACCCGAAGAACCCGAACACACACCCGGACGCACAGATCCAAGCGCTCGGCCGCATTATCCGCCAGACCGGGTGGAGGGCACCGATCACAGTGTCGAAGCGCTCCGGCTTCATAGTAAAGGGCCACGGCCGCCTCGCTGCTGCCAAGCTCGAAGGACTCACCGAAGTGCCGGTGGACTACCAGAACTACACGAACGAGGCCGAGGAATACGCCGATCTGGTGGCTGACAACCGGATCGCAGAGCTGGCAGAGATCGACAACAAGCTACTGGCTGACATTTTCGCCGACATTGACACCGGCGAGATCCCCATGGAACTGACCGGCTACACCGACAAGGAAGTGGAAAGTCTCGTCACCGGACTGGCCGAAGCCCTGCACAATGACCTCACAGAGCCGGACGAAATCCCGGAGATCCCGGAGGAAGATCAGACAATCACGCAGCGCGGCGACCTCTGGATCCTCGGAAATCACCGTCTTGTGTGCGGAGATAGCACAAACGAAGCCGATCGCGCTCTCCTGCTCAACGGGGCCGAGCCTCAGATCCTTCTCATGGATCCACCGTACTGCTCCGGAGGTTTTCAGGAATCCGGACGCAGCACCGGAAGTATCGGAACCAAACGCTACGACGCAAACGGGAAAGAAATCAAAGTGACGATCGCGAACGATACCCTCAGCACCCGCGGGTACCAGCAGCTCATGCGCTCGATCTTGAAACAGTTCACCGGTACCGTGGTTTATTGCTTCACCGACTGGAGAATGTGGCTCTATCTCTACGACGTAATGGAGGAAAGCGGGTTCGGCGTCAAGAATATGATCGTCTGGAACAAGAAAACGCCGGGCATGGGCATGGGCTGGAGAACTCAGCACGAGCTGATAATGTTCGCACACCGTACAAAGCCAGCGTGGGATAATCACAAGGGCTACGGGAACGTAATCGAAGCCACCCGCTCCGGGAATGAGCTCCACCCGACGCAAAAGCCGGTGGAGATACTGGAGAAACTGCTGGACAATACACAGTGGGCCGATGGAGTCATGGACGCCTTCGGAGGATCCGGCACGACTCTGATCGCTGCGGAAAGTATCGGCCAGAAGTCGTACCTCATGGAGCTGAGTCCTCAGTTTGTTGACACAATCGTAAAACGCTACATAAGGACAACCGGCAAGGCGTCCGGGATCCGACTGTTCAGGAAGGGCAAAGAGCTGGGCCGCGAGCACTTCGAGAGAATGTTCACGGAATAAACCAGTGAAAGGAGGTGGAACCCATGCACCAGAACAGTGAGGCAAAACAGCCGAAGGAAACCGACGAGATCAAGAAAAAGCTGGAAAGCTACGCAGCACTCCACCGCAGGATCGACAACCAGATCGAACGGCTGGAGAATCTGGAGGCCGTCATGGGCTCCATATCCTCGCCGAGCTTCGACGGAATATCCGGAGGCGGTGGCGACGGAACCAGTAAACAGGAGCGGCAGGTGATCCAGAAGGTAACACTGGAGGAAACGATCCGCCGCATGATCGCAGACGAGGACCGCGAACGCAACGAACTGGAGGCCCTGATCTCCGAAATGGAAAAACCAGACGAGCAGACCGTCTTAGAAATGCACTACTTCGACGCTGCGAACTGGTGGACGGTATGCGCCGCGCTTCATGGTAGCCGGGAGGACTACGACGAACACGAGCAGCGCTACCTCAAAAGAACATTCAAGTTGCACGGCTCGGCGCTTCAATCGCTGGCCAGAATATACAGAGCAAAACAGGAACAGGGATAACAACGCCCGCCAGAAGCCACAAGAAGGCCGACGGCGGGCTTTTTTGTGTGCCCGAAGAAATACGCGCCCACTCAGGAGAAAGCCACAGGCGGAGCACTCACGAGCACACAGGGGGATAAAAAGGGACAAAAAGGGATAAAAGGGGATAAACCACCGTGCTACTCTGTATAACAGCGAAAGCCGTCCGGGGACATGATAAAGATCCGGGCGGTTTTTCCTATGCGCCTACCCTCAGAAAAGAACTGGGAGGGGTGCAAATTTTCCGGACGGAGGATTGATAAGCGCCACCGCTCCGTTGTATAATATCCCAAAGATGACTAAGGAGGCTCATGTAATGGGATTATTCAACATTTTCAAGAAAAAGCAACCGGCGCAGCCACAACCTCAGCCGGAACCAAAACCAGAAAAACCACAGGCTCGCAGCAAGTGGAACGATCCGGAATACCTTCGCCGCGTGGAAGCGGCTCTCCAGCAGGGACAGAGCAAGCCGATCATGGAAACACTGAAAGAAGCAGAAAAGCCAGCGCCTACAACGCAGACCACTTCCGGGCATGATACCGTGCCGAAATATAAGTGGCTCCAGTCCGGCGAATGGGAGGTGCAAATCAATAGCCAAACAGGAAAGCCGGGGATCTTCACCAAGAACGGCAAGGAATGGTTCCACGCAGACGAAGCGTGGGCGTCTCGATCTGGCAAGTATTACATTCTCACAGGAATGGACGCAAATGTAAACGAAGGGATCGCAATCGCAGAAGGTGCGCGAGGTATTCGCATAAGGAAAACAGATGAGCTCATAAGAGCGGCCACTATCACCGACAACGGAATCGGCTACGCTCTGAGCGACGAGGGCACTCTTTTCACTCTGAGCGAAGAAAAAGCCAATGCGAAGAACCTCTGCGGGGACTCATACCTCGTTGCATACGATCTCACTACCGAGATCTGCGCCGTGGTGTACGATACAGACAGCAGCTACGACGAAAACGACAAAGAGCTCCCGGCTGTCATTGTAAAGGTGACTACTCTCTCCACCTCTGAAAGCTGGAAAAAGAAAATCCGGTACAGTTACGGCGATCGCAAAACGCACACCTTCTCGGCCAAAATATCCGGGAATATGATCCGAATAGAAACACCGGACAATGTTCTCCACGAGTTCACGCCGGACGGAACCAAAACAAAATAACCAGCCACTACCGCCAAGGGAAAACCCAAGGCGGTATTTTTATACCCAAAACCAGAAAGGAGGGGCACACATGAGCAGTTTGTTTTACTCAGGATCAGGCAGACACACCAGCGGTGCCTTCACTGTCACCATGAAGGACGGCGCCAAACTGGCGAAACGTCTCGCCAAACTTGAAAACGGTGGCGAGGTAGCGATCAAGCGAACCGTCTCAGACTTTAGCTCCAGAGCGCCAGCGTGGGTATCGAAGGGAATCCGCCAACACTACGGAGTTGATACCGCCGCGATCAAGAGTGCCGGGCCTCAAAAAAAGAGAGGGGCCACCCATATAAATGTTGCGGGGGTATCTGTTGACGGGGCGACGCTGGAATACAAAGGCCGCACACTGACGCCGACGCATTTCAAAATGTCGCCAAAGAAACAGCCGAAAAGGAAAGACCGGCGCCGGATATTGATCCCCGGACAAGCGCTGAGAAATCCTACCGAGGTAGCCAACATTCGCCCACCCTATCCGTATCAGATCACGGCGCAGATTATTTTAGGCAAAAAGTCCAACCTTCCACCCGGTAGTTTCATTGGAGACGGAAAGGCCCCGGCTATCCCATTCCAGAGGACAGGCTCAGGCCGTATGCCGTTGGAAGCTATCCACACGTTGTCCGTCCCCCAGATGATCGACGGCCGCGCAAAGGAAACGATCGAGACAATGATCAGCCAAGGACTGGAACAGAGATTCGAGAACCACATCAAGCAGGCTATGAAGTAAGCCAAGCCAACGAACACGCGCCAAGCAGCAAGCCAAGCGCGAAGCAATCGAACAGCAAAGACAAAGCGAAACCAAAAGCAACAGCAACAAAGAACAGCGAAACAAAGCGACCAAAGCAAAGAAGCAAAAGGCAAAGCAACTCGACCGAGTAACCGCACCGAAATTTTTCCGCAGCCCGAAGGTACTGTCCGGGCCGCCAAACGCCTGCGGTGCTGGCGAGCCCAAAACACGCGCAGACTCAGAAAAATTTTTTCAGGCCGTTTCGTTTCGTTTGCCCCAAAGAAAGGAGGTGGCGCCATGGCGGAAGGCAAGCAGAATCTCCAAAACGCTGCCATTATTGCAAAGCTGTTCGGCGTCACCGACCGCCGGATCCAGCAGCTCGCAAAAGAGGGAATTATTCCAGCCGCCCAACAGCGGCCGTATATGTTCGACCTGCTTCCGACGGTGCAATCTTACATCCGTTACCTGAGCGACAAAGCCAACGGCCGAGAGGCCAAAAGCGCCGACGCCGCACAGGTTGAAATGGAGAAGCTGCGGGCTGAGGCTGACATGAAACGCAGTAAGGCAGACATGGCAGCCATGCAACTGAAAGAGCTCGAAGGCAAAATGCACCGCAGCGAGGACGTGGAGGCCGTGACGAACGACCTCGTTTACACTGTCCGCAGCATGATAATGGCACTCCCCGGACGTTTAGCCATGGACGTTGTGCAGGTGGCAAGCGCCAACGAAGCCTCGGCACTGATCCGGGCGGAGTGCTACAAAATTCTGAACGAGCTCGCAAACTACAACTACGATCCGGCGGTATATCAGCGGCGGGTGCGGGATCGTGAAGGCTGGAGCGACATCATAGTGGCCGCTGATGAAACCGACGACTAAAAAATCCACCGCGAAACTCAACGCAGCCATAGCACCGGCCATTCGCAACTTTAAGCCACCCGAAGATCTGACGGTGGCCGAATGGGCCGATAGACACCGCCGCCTATCCCCGGAGAACTCCGCGGAGTCTGGCCCGTGGCGCACCTCGCGCACGCCGTACCTGCGGGAACCTATGGAAGCGTTCACGGATCCGAAGATCCGTAAGATCGTAATGGTGGCAGCGTCTCAGGTGGGAAAATCCGAGCTGGAGCTGAACATAATCGGCTACATTATCGACCAAGATCCCGGCTCGATCCTGTTCGTCCAGCCCTCCCTCGACGACGCCCGAAAGTTCTCACGCCTCCGTATCGCTCCAATGATACGAGACAGCAAGGTGCTGAGGGCGAAAGTTTCCGACGTCAAAAGCAAAGACTCCGGGAACACAATCCTCCAGAAGTCATTCCCCGGCGGTATGCTCACGATCACAGGATCAAACAGCGCCTCCGCTCTGGCTTCCACTCCCGCCCGCTACATTCTCGGCGACGAGCGCGACCGCTGGGCCGTGTCTGCCGGTGCTGAGGGTGATCCGTGGGCTCTGGCCGAAGCCAGACAGGCCACGTTCTACAATGCGAAGGCCGTCGAGGTATCAACTCCGACCATAAAAGGCGCTTCAAATATCGAAAGCAGCTACTACCTCGGAACACAGGAACGCTGGTGCCACCAGTGCCCTGAGTGTGGAGAGTACGGCGAGATCACCTTCGACCGCGTACACTTTGAACATACGGTGGCCAAAGTCCGCGGGAAAAAGGCGTACAAGATCGTGGGCCCGATTACATGGTGCTGCCCCTCCTGCGGCTGCATAGTACCGGAGGAAAAAATGCGGAAGCAGCCCGCAAAGTGGATCGCCGAGAACCCGGCGGCCTACGACGAGGGCGTCCGTTCCTTCTGGCTGAACGCTTTTTCTTCTCCATGGACTCCATGGGAAAAGATCGCGCTCAAATTTCTGCAAGCTAAGGACGATCCGCAAAAGCTCAAAGTAGTTTACAACACACTGCTGGGTGAGCTCTGGGAGGATCGCGGCGACATAGCCGACGAGGACACCATGCTGGCCCGGCGTGAGGACTACGGCACCAATGCCGACGGCTCTCCCGTCGAAGTTCCGGAGGGCGTTCTCGTTCTCACCTGCGGCGTAGATACTCAGGACAACCGTTTGGAGTATGAAGTCGTGGGCCATGGCTTCTACGGTGAAACGTGGGGCATAAAAAAGGGCTACATCATGGGAAAGCCAGACACCGACGAGGTATGGCAGCAGCTCGACGACGTGATCGATCACGTTTACCGCTTCAATGACGGAAAAGGGCTGCGGATCTCAATCACCTGCGTGGACTCCGGCGGCCACTACACCCAAGAGGTATACACTCGCTGCCGTGAGCGTAAAAACAAGCGTGTTTTTGCTATCAAGGGCAAGGGCGGCGACGGGATCCCGTTCGTGACGCCTCCGTCAAAGGTTCCGATCAAGGACAACAAGCGGATCACATGCTGGCTCTACACGCTCGGCGTTGACGCTGGAAAAGAAACGATCATGTCGAGCCTAAAGGTTCAGGAAGCTGGCCCGAAATATTGCCATTTCCCGATCCACGAGTCATGCGGCTACGATACCTATTATTTCAACGGCCTGCTCTCCGAGCGTCTGGAGCTCACGCAAACAAAGCGCGGCAACCAGTGGCACTGGGTAAAAATCCCCGGACACAACCGGAACGAGGCCCTCGACTGCCGAAACTATGCGAACGCCGGGCTAAAAATCATAGATCCGGACATGTTCGCGGTGGAGCGACGTCTGAAAAATGTCCAAGAAACGCCGCAAACCAAACCGGCGCAGCGCCGAAAACCAAAACCGGCAGCCCGGAACTACTTCGACGAGTGGTAAGGAGGTGAACCCATGAGATCAAAAGAAACCATACAGCAAGAGCTCACAGAAACGAGGACGCGACTCAGTGCGTATCTGGCCCGTGAGGCTGACATGCTCAGCAAGGACGGGGTGCAGCTCTACACAATCGGCTCCAGAAACCTGCAACGGTACCAGACTTCACTCGCTTCCGTTCAGGACATGATCGCGAAGCTGCAAAAGCGAGTCCGCGAGCTGGAGGCCGAACTGGCGGGCGGATCTGCTCGCCGTGCCGTGGGGGTAGTGCCCCGCGACTGGTAAATGGGTAAACGCTGGCCGATCGGCTGGCTTTACTACGGCGACGACTGCGGGACATTTTCGCTCCTTTAGATACCGCGGCCGCTGCCGTTTTTAATTACTTGCAAGGAGGTGAGAAAAACGAAGTACGACCAAACGAGGGGGCTATATCTCCCGGATAACGTACGCCCTCAGAATAAGGGCTACGGAGAGGCGGGTGCAAGCTGGAGAAAAAAAGCCGTGAAAGGCTTTAATGCTCCCAGCGGATCCGCTCACGAGGACATAGACTTCAACAACTACACCATGCGACAGCGTGCCCGCATGTTATACATGGCCGCGCCGATCGCTACCTCGGCGATCAAAACCAACCGCACAAACGTGGTAGGCGTCGGGCTCAGGCTTAAAAGCCGGATCGACCGCGAAGTGCTCGGACTCTCACCGGATCAGGCAGAACGGTGGCAGAAAGAAACAGAGCGAGAGTTTTCCCTCTGGGCCAGCAACAAGAGAGCCTGCGACGCCACCGGCATGAATAACTTCTACGGGCTCCAGCAGCTCGCGCTGATCTCGTGGCTGCTCTCCGGCGACTGCATAGGGTTGATCAAGCAGTACGAAACCACTCGGCTGCTCCCCTACTCTCTCCGCGTCCACCTGATCGAGTCCGACAGAATCGCAACCCCGAACAACTACGGGGCCGGGACTACGCTCTACTACACGACCGGAAAGAACTCAGAAACGGGCAACACCATATATGACGGCGTGGAAGTAGACAAGAACGGCATGGTGGTAGCGTATCACATACGCAGCAACTACCCGTATGAACTCGGCGCTCCGGTTACTGAATGGGCCCGCGTTCTGGCATACCAGCAAAGCACCGGCCTTCCGAATGTGCTCCACGTCATTGACACAGAGCGCCCGGATCAGTACCGCGGCGTGAGTTATCTCGCGCAGGTGATCGAGCCGCTGCTGCAGCTTCGTAGGTATACCGAGTCCGAACTCATGGCCGCAGTCGTCGAGAGCTTTTACACTGCCTTCATTAAGACAGAAGCCCCGACTGATGAAATGCCATTCAATGAGGTGGATCCAGTACCACCCGGAGAAATGCGGAACCCGAACGAGTACAGCATGGGGCCGGGCCAGATCAATGTCATGGGGCCGGGCGAAAGCGTAGAATTTGCAAACCCGACGCACCCGAACGGCAGCTTCGACAAATTCGCCGTAGCGATCAGTGCACAAGTAGGCGCCGCGCTGGAAATTCCCAGCGATCTGCTCCTGAAATCCTTCAACGCCTCATACAGTGCGAGCCGTGCTGCTCTACTGGAAGCGTGGAAGGCGTTCAAAATGCGCCGCGAATGGCTGGCGGACGACTTTTGCCGCCCATGCTATGAAGTGTGGATGAGCGAAGCCGTGGCCCGTGGCCGCATATATGCGCCGGGCTTTTTCCAGAATCCAGCGATCCGCGCCGCGTATCTCGGCAGCGAATGGCTCGGCCCGTCTCAGGGACAGCTCGATCCGGTGAAGGAAATCACGGCCGAGATCCTCGCGTGCAGTGAAGGCTTCTCCACTCACGAGCAGAGCACGATCCGCCTAAACGGTGGCCAATGGGACAGCAATGTGGAACAGCTCAGACGTGAAAACGAAAAGCTCGGAGGCAATCCACCAGATCCGCACCAGAGCGGCACCGGAACAGCGGAACCGGACGGCGAACAGGATCCGCCAGAAGGCGACGACAATCCACACAACCCCGAAACAGCTCGCAAAAGGGGCACGGTGGCTCTCCGCAGTCTCGTGATCGGCGAGCAGATAAAGCAAACCATACAAGGAGGATAAGCCAATGAAAACCAAACATAGCGGCCTAATCATGGGCCCGGCTGCTGCTCCACAAGCTCCCACGGCGACAAAGTTCTGGAATATGGCCAGCACCGGCGACGACGAGGGAGAGATCACTCTCTACGGCGACGTTATGAGCCAGCAGCCCGTTGACTGGTGGACAGGCGAACCGGAGCCCGGCCTTTTTATCACGCCGGAAGGCTTCATGGAGGATCTGGCAGCAGTCAAAGACAAGGGACACATCACCGTCAAGCTCAATAGCTGCGGCGGCGATCTCTACACCGGGATCGCAATCCACAACGCGCTGAAAGCTCTCAGCGGTGAGGTGAACGTCATTGTCGAGGGAATCGCGGCCAGCGCTGCGAGCGTTATCATGTGCGCGGGCGACACAGTGACCGTGTACCCCGGTTCCCTGATTATGATCCACGGCGTAAGCGTTATGCTCTGGGACTACATGAACATGCAGGACATGAAGCAGCTTATGAAAGGAATGGACGCCAGCGAGCGAGCCGTGGCCGAGATCTACAACAGCAAGACAGGGATCGAAGTCGATACTCTCCGCGGCATGATGACCAAGGAGACGTGGTTCACCGGCCGCGAAGCTCTGGAGAAGGGCTTCGCTGACGCAATCAAAGAGGACGAGGACGATCCAGAAATGAGCATGAGCGCCGACAGAAAGGTGCTTTTTGTTAATGGAGTACGCCACAATGTTGACGGGCTCCAGCATGTGCCGGGCACTATCCCGGTGAAAGCAATCGCGACTCCACCGGCTGCAAAGCCCGGAGCAAATAAAAAGAAGCCGACCACAAAGGCGGCAAAAAAAGAAGGAGGTAACAAACCTATGGACGAGAAGGAACTGAAGGCAGCATACCCGGAGATCGTGGCCCAGATCGAGGCCAGCGCAAGAACCGAAGCACAGAACGCTTCCGGTGAGGCCGTGGCAGCAGAACGCCAGAGAATCGAGCAGATCGACTCGATCGCCGCCTCTATCCCGGATCAGCAGCTCGTACACGACGCCAAGTACGGCGACAACCCTTGCACAGCTCAGGAGCTCTGCTTCCGTGTTATGCAGGCCAGCGCAGCGTCCGGCCAGAATTTCCTCGCAGCATATCAGGCAGAGGGAGCAAAATCCGGAGCCGCAGACGTAGGCGCAGCGCCTAACGGCGGCGCACCTGCAAGTGCTCAGGAACAGGACGCAGCAGACATTCAGGCGGTAGTTTCCGCCTACAACCAGACCAAAGGAGGTACGAAGTAATGAGTAAAAGACTCGACGAGACGATCGGGGCCGTAGGCTTCGACAACCTGATCAACGGCCAGTACCCGCCCGCAGAGGTTTTCACTGTGAAGATCCGTAAGGAAGCCACAGAGGCCAAAATCTACAAGCGCGGCACTGTTCTGGCACTCTCAGCCGGTACCGCAGACGACGGCTTGCGTGTAATTCTCGGTACCGCTGCGAAAAGCAACGAGACACTGACAGCCAACTGCGTGCTGGCTGA
Organism: Marvinbryantia sp.; assembly: GCF_047017445.1. Taxonomy (NCBI): domain Bacteria; kingdom Bacillati; phylum Bacillota; class Clostridia; order Lachnospirales; family Lachnospiraceae; genus Marvinbryantia; species Marvinbryantia sp. Next base: position 24,081 of record NZ_JBKXTT010000006.1, read on the forward strand.
CGACGTGGAAGTCGGAACTGCTTCCGACGCGGTGGCGACTGCATACCGTACCGGCCATTTTAACGAGAACAGCCTGATCACTGACAACAGCCACGCGATCAGCGAAACGGACAAGGAAGCGCTCCGCTCTGCCGGAATCCTGCTCTCTGACGCCGTAGCATACTAAAAACAAGGAGGACAGACAAATGGCTTTTAATTTTTATGATACCCACACACTGCTCGCCTCCGTGCAGCAGCTCCCGCCGCTTCACTCTTTCCTTTTGGATCGCTACTTCCCTACTAACGCCGCCTCTGACGTGTTCGCCACTGACGACGTGCTGGTGGAATACCGCAAGGGATCCAAGAAAGCGGCACCTTTTGTAGCACCTCGCAAGGGCGGGATCGCGATCCTGCGCGAAGGCTACACCATGAAGCGCTTCACTCCGGCGCATATTGCACCGAAGCGCCCACTCTCCATTGACGACCTGAAAAAGAGAGGCTTCGGGGAGGCTCTTTATACTAACCTGACTCCGGCCCAGAGACAGGGCGTGATCATGCTCGGAGATCTCGACGAACTCCGCGACATGAACACCCGCAGAAAGGAGGCTATGGCTGCCGAGGTAATCTTCACCAACGGCTGCATTATGCACGAGTACACGGACGACCTCGGCACTTACGAGGAAAAGGAAGTCCGTTACTATGACGGCACCAGCAACCCGGCAAAATATACCCCTTCCGCAGACTGGGCCGACACTGAGGCAGGCGGCAAGCAGATGATCGACGACGTGGCCGCCATGATCTCCATGTTGAGTAAAAGAGGGCTCCCTGCGACTGAGTGCCTCATGGCTCCAGACGTTGCGGATCTTTTCCTCCGCAATCCGTGGATCCTGAAACTGCTCGACAACCGCAACTACAATATCGGAGGCGTAGATCCTGAGACTCTGCCTGCCGGTGCTTCCAAGATCGCCCGCCTGAATATCAAGGGCCGAATGATCGACTTCCTCACTTATGAGGACACATACACCGAGCTGGACGGAACTGTAAAGCAGTATATCCCGCAGGGCATGATCGCGGTAGGCGCTCCGGCTGCTGGCCGTACTGTTTACGGCGCGATCACTCAGGTGGAGCAGACCGACGGCGAGTTCCATACTTACACCGGCGTGAACGTGCCGAAGTATATCAGCGACGCTGCTCACAACACCCGCGAGCTCACTCTCAGCTCTGCGCCGCTGCCTATGCCTAACAACGAGTGCCCGTTCAGCGTGGCGAAAGTTATCAACTAAGCGTACCGAGTAGAAAGGAGCAAAACCATGAGAAAAATCAGGGTAACAGTGGGAACCGTCGGCTATTATGACGCCAAGCACGCCCACAAGAGAATGACAGCAGCGGACGGCCCGTTTGAGTGCGAGGACACTCAGGCGGAGCACTTCGTCTCTGCTGGTGTCGCTGAATACGTCGGCGGCGTAATCGAAGCAGACGAGGCGGACGAGCAGGAAGTGACCGGCCACCTTGCAAAGAGCCAGCTCGAAGAAATGACGATCCAGCAGCTCCAGAACCTCGCCGGTGATCTCGGCGTTGACGTTACCGGCTGCAAAAAGAAAGCCGATTATGTGGACGCGATCGCAGCCGCAGAAGTAAACGCTGGCGGCATGGTTGACGACGAGGACACAGACGGCGACGATCTCCCGGATCTGAACGCAGCGGATCCGGAATAACGGAGGTGAGCACATGATCCGAATGATTAAAGGCACCTACGGGCTCGTTAAAAACGGAACCGTGGAACCTATGACGAAACATTCTCCCGCCTTCTCTATCAACGCAGCCCGCGAGGCTGAGCTGGTGGAGGCTGGCGTGGCCGTGTATGAGGCAGAGCCGGAAAGCACTTTCTCAGAATACAACGGCCTGAACATGACAGAGCTCAGAGAAGCTGCAGCAGCGTATGGCGTAGACGCGAGCGCAGTCCGCAGCAAAAAGGAAGTGATCGCCCTGATCGAGGCAGCCAAGGCAAACGCCGACAGCTCCGCAAAAATCGAGGCGGAACCTTCCGAGGCGTAAGCTCGTGAGCTTCAAAGACCAAATAAAGCAGGATCTCTCGGACATTTTCCTGAATCTGGACGAGTTCGCAGACCTTCACCGGATCGAAGGGAAGGAAGTCCCGGTGGTAATTGACAGCGACATAATGGCCAAGCTGAGTAAAATCGGCGACAACCGTATTCATGGAATGGACGAGGCCGACATGGTGATCATGGGAAAAGCCTCCGACCTTCCAGAAAATCTGGATCCCGGCCGCCTTCTCAATCTGGACGGCCGTGAGGTGATCGTTGTCACTACCACGTCGGAAATGGGACTCGTACAGATCGCGGTTCGCCAGAATCGCATGAGCTAAGGAGGTGGCGGCAGCATGACACTGGTAAACAGTATCGACAAAATAGTGAGCTGGCTCACTGAAAACGTATGCAGCAAGATCACCCTCAAACTGCCGGACGACTACCGGAACGACACTGGCTACGACGTCGTTATGGTAAACCCCGCGGCGTTCCCTTTATACGTTCCGGGAAAGGATCGTCTGCCGCCAAACGTGGCCGCTCCGATCCCTTCCGTCTGCGTGCAGCTCATGGAAGGAAGCGACGAGCTTATTCAGAAAAAGAGGCAGCTCCAGATCCGGCTCTGCCTCGCCTGCTGGAATCCCGGCCAACACGGCGGGGAGTTTTTCAACCCTCGCGAAAACGCGAAGGCAACCGGCGGCTACTCCTACTACGTCAATACCGGAGAAGCTGCCAAAACATACTCGCGAAACATGGACGGCTGGCGCGATTGCTACAATCTGGCCGACCTCGTACTCCGCGAGATCGAAACTGCGGAATATATCGCAGGCCATAGGCTCGTAAAAGAGCAAGGGATCAAGTTCGGCCCGTTCACAGAGGACGGCAATGTCTGGGACTACTACCCGTACTGGCATAGCTGGATCAGCTTCGCACTGGAAATTGGAACGACTCCGGCGATCCCGAAAGAATACGAAGAATTTTTATAAGGAGGACTAAAACATGGCATATTTGCATGGCACATATGGCGAAATCGGCGAAAGCAAAGTGGCTTCCGTCACTCAGGCCGACGTGGTGGCCGCGTATATCGGCACCGCACCGGTGAACCTGATCAGGGGTTACGCTGACAAAGATCTCGTTAATATGCCGGTAAAAGTAACCAATATGAGCGAAGTCCAGAGCCTCGTCGGCTACTCCGACGACTGGGAAACATTCACCCTCGGTTCTGCGTTCGCTGAGCACTTCGACAACACCGTCGGAAATGTAGGCCCGATCTATATCGTGAACGTGCTCGATCCTGCGGTGCATAAATCCGCACAGAAAACCACAAAGGCCCTGACCTTCACGGACGGCAAGGCAGAGTTTGAGAGCGACAAGATCATTCTCGACACCTTCGCGATCGCAGACAAGGCCGAGGGCGTGGACTATGCTCTCTCTTATAGCATGGCAAAGCACACAGTAACCGTGACACTGCTCAAAGAGACTGACGGGGCCGAACTCTCCGCAACCTTCGACACCGTGGACACTTCCAAGGTGCAGGCGGCCGACATTATCGGCGAGAGAACCGAAACCGGAGAATATACCGGACTGGCTTCCATGGCTCTACTCTATCAGTATCACAACGTCGTGCTCAATATTCTGGCAGCTCCGGGCTGGAGTCATATCCCGGCCGTATACAAGGCCATGGTGAGCACTATCCAGAAACTCAACGGCCACTGGGACGGCTTCGTTCACGCCGACGTTCCTCTGGAGGACAAAGGAACCAAGATCGACACGCTCGCAAAGGCTCAGAAATGGGCCATTGACAACGGCTACACCAGCGAGTTCTCGAAGGTATACTGGCCGAAGATTAAGGACGGCAACGGCCGGATCTTCTGGCTGTCCACAGTAGGCGCCGCCACTATGCAGCGCGTAGACCTGAGCCACGACGGCGTTCCGTTTGAATCTCCGTCCAACAAGGAAATCATGGCCACGAGCCAGTATTTCGGTGAGGACTCCAAGAACCGCGGCTTCGATCAGGAAACTGCGAACAAGCTCAATGAAAAAGGAATCACAACGGCCTGCTTCTGGGGTGGCCGCTGGGTATTGTGGGGCCCTCATACTGCTGCGTACAAGTACAACGGCAGCATGGACGCCCGCGCGATCTTCGACGTAAATATCCGTATGCTGGAGCATATCACGAACAGCTTCCAGAAGGATCACGGAACTGAGATCGACAGCCCTATGACTCCGCAGGACAAGGACAGCGTGCTGAATTTTGAAAAGGAAAAGCTCGACACCCTTCTGGGAATCGGTGCCCTGATCGGTACCCCGTCCGTGGAATTTGTGGAGAGCGCGAACCCTACCAGCAACATGCTGAACGGCGACTTCGTTTGGGACTTCTCCGTAACTAACACGCCTCCGTTCAAGTCTGGCACCGCTCGCGTATGCTACACAGACGAAGGCTTCCAGTCCTTTTTTGCTACTGAATAAGGAGGTGCAGAACAATGGCAAAATGGCTCGATATTAAAGGCCCGGTAGTGGCCGACACTGTATACGCGGACAGCACTCTGGTGGCGAAGGACGTCTCCTTCACTCTGCCCGGTATTGAATTTTTAACCGCTGACGTGCAGGCCATGGGTAACATGACCGTGCCACTGATCGGACTTCTGGAGAACATGGAGCTCTCCATTACAAAGATCGGCGTAGACAACGGCCTGCGCCGCATGAACCGCCTTGAAAAGCAGAGCTTCGAGTTCCGCTGGGTTCAGAATGTCGTAAAATCCGACGGATCCACCGCACCCGAAGGCTGCAAGGCTTTTGTGCGTACTATGCCGGCATCCTTCCCTGAATTGGGCGTCGAAGTTGGCAGCGCAACCGAAGCCGAGAACGCTTACAACGTGACAAGGCTCCAGATCTACGCAAATGGCGTCGAGATCTGCTGCGTTGACCGTTTGGCTCAGATCCTCCGTATCAACGGCAAGGACTACATGAGCCAGATCAACAACCTGCTTTAATGCAGTAATCAAAAATAACCACGGCCCGCCGGTCAAGTCACTGGCGGGCTCTTTTTTTGTTTGAAAGGAGAACAAAATGAACGGAACCCTCACTCTGAAAAATCCCGTGATGATCAACGGGGACAAAATCACAGAAATGAAGTACGACACGAACGAGATCGACGGCGTGCTTTTCGCAACTGCTGAGGCAAAGAGAAAAGCGGCCGCAGGTATGAAGAACCTGTCCGTGTCCGCAGCGGCAGAGTTCGACTTCGGCCTCCACCTCTACCTCGGCTATGCTGCGATCGTGGCCATGAATCCGACTTATGACTTTTCCGATCTGGAGCGCATGAAGGGCGCGGACGTTGTGGAGGTAATGGCCATCGGCCGAAATTTTATGCTGAAATCGGAGTCGGAACCACAGGAAAACGACTCCGCAGAGCCTACCGCGACTACGCCAGAGTCTACCACACCAGCACGACAGAGCTCGAAAAAAAGCGAGTAACTGACTTCATCATAGAGTATGCAGAAGCGGCCGAGGATCTCGCAGCCGAAAAAAAACGCGCTGAGAAAAATCGGCCGCTAAACATAAGGAGGCCAAAGCACACAAGGAGGTGAGGACGTGGCAGACCATACTCTACAATCTACGATAGAGATCGCCGGATCCCTCAGCCCCTCCCTTCAATCGGCTATAAACGCGGCCGTCTCTCGTCTGGAGGAAATGAGCAAAGAAACGCTCGAAGCCGCCGGTGCTTCCGCACAGTTAGCGGCAAAGATCAGCACACAGGAGACAGTCCTCAAAAATCTGGAACAAGGCTACGCCGACTACATTGTGACCGGCCAAGAAGGAACCGAGGAAGCCGAACAGCTCGCGAGTACAATCCAAGAACTGTCCGGTGAACTGACGGAAAATCGTGGCACGTTGGACGCGGCAGAGAAAGCCGCCCGTGCCCTGTCCGAAACCATGGACGACGCAGGCGGAGAAGCTGAAACGCTGCGCTCTACAATCTCCAAACAGGAGGACACCCTCCAACAGTTAAAGCAGCGATACGTTGACGTTGCAACCGAACAAGGGGAAACCAGCGACGAAGCGCGGGAACTCGCTCGACAGATCCAAGACCTATCCAGTGAACTGCACGAGAACAAAACCAAGCTCTCGGACGCAGAGTACGCAGCGGACAAGTTGGACAATTCTCTGGAGGAAGTCGAAAGCTCGGCCAAAAAGGCAGACGACGGCTTCACCATGTTTAAGGCTACGTTGGCAAATCTCGCAGCCGACGCGATCATGCGAGCGGTGGACGGTATCAAAAATCTGGTCGGAAACGTCATAGAGTTGGGCCAAAACTTCACCAGCACCATGTCCGAGGTATCGGCAATCAGTGGCGCAACCGGTGAGGACTTCGAGAAACTGGAAGCCTGCGCCAGAGAATACGGCGCCACCACGGTTTTCTCGGCCAGCAATGCAGCCGAGGCCCTCAAATACATGAGCCTCGCCGGGTGGGACGCCGATCAGTCCACAAGTGCGCTGGGTGGTGTTCTGAATCTGGCCGCCGCTTCCGGCATGGAACTGGGAGCGGCTTCCGATATGGTAACGGACTACCTGAGCGCCTTCGCCATGGAGGCCGGAGACGCCGCATACTTCGCAGATCTGCTCTCCTACGCGCAAAGCCACAGCAACACCACGGCCGAAGCACTGGGCGAAGCCTACAAGAACTGCGCAGCCAACTTAAATGCAGCCGGGCAGGACGTCGAAACCGTCACCTCGCTGCTCGAAGGAATGGCAAACCAAGGTTACAAAGGATCCGAAGCCGGAACCGCCATGGCCGCGATTATGCGAGACATAACCAACGGAATGAAGGACGGCGCGATCAAGATCGGAGAAACCTCCGTGGCCGTAATGGACGCACAGGGCAACTTCCGAGATCTCACCGACATTCTCACAGAAGTGGAAGCCGCCACAAATGGAATGGGCGACGCAGAACGAGCCGTCGCGCTATCTTCCACTTTTACCGCAGACTCCACCAATGGCCTGAACCTAATCCTCAACGAAGGCATGGACAATATCGCCGGGTACGAGGAAGAACTCCGCGGAGCTTCTGGATCCGCTGAGGAAATGGCCAATATTATGAACGACAACCTCAGCGGCGACGTGGCGGCAATGAACAGCGCCTTCGAGGAACTGGGGCTCAAAATTTACGACGCGCTGGAAAGTAAGCTACGAGCAGGTGTGCAGTTTATCACCAACGGTGTGATCCCGGCGATCGAATGGCTCGGCGGACATATCCCAGAAGTGACCATAGCGGTGAGCGGCCTCGGTGCCGTTATCGCGGCTATGAACTGGGGAACCATATCGAGCAAGATCGCAATGGTGAAGGGCGCACTGGTAAAACTCGTTGCAGCACTGGGAGGCGTATCGCTTCCGGCTATTGCTATTATCGCAGTGATCACGGCCGTGGCTCTCGCCTTTACGAATTTATGGAAAAACAACGAAGAATTTAGGAACAAGATCACAGCGATCTGGGACGGAATCAAGGCCAAATTCGACGAGTTCGGGCAAGGAATTGTGGACAGGCTCAACGCGCTGGGGTTCGAGTTCGAGGACATAACCGAAGTAATGAAGGCAGTCTGGGACGGCTTCTGCGAGGTGCTCGCTCCGATTTTCGAGGGCGTATTCCAGCAGATCAGCGATATTCTGAACGAGGCCCTCGACATTCTGACTGGCCTGTTTGACATCTTCGCCGGAATTTTTACCGGTGACTGGGACATGGTATGGCAGGGCGTCCAAGAAGTTTTCGGCGCAGTCTGGGACTTCGTTGTGGCAACCTTCGAGAACTGGATCAGCACGTTCACCTCTCTGGCGGACACCGTTCTGGGCTGGTTCGGCACCGACTGGGAAACCGTCTGGACGAATGTTAAAACATTTTTCTCAGACACATGGAACGCGATCTCGTCGTTTTTCTCCGGAATCCTGACGGGAATCAAAACATTTTTCACGGACACATGGAACGCGATCGTCTCGTTTTTCTCCGGAATTTTATCCGGAATTTATTCGAGCGTTACCGGAACCATGACCGAGATCCACGACACCTTCACGAATATCTGGGACTCAATCACCGGATTTTTGTCCGGAGCATGGGAAACAATTAAAAACATTGTGACCGTCGGGATCATGGCCGTGAAGGAAATTATCAGCGCAGCCTTCCAGATCATCACGCTGCCGTTTCGGTTTATCTGGGAAAACTGCAAGGACACGGTGCTCTCTATCTGGGAGACTATCAAGAGCGTGATCGGCGAAAAAATCGACGCCGTAAAAGAAAAGATCACCACGGTGACGACTGCGATCTCCAACGTAGCAAGCGCAGCATGGAACGCGATCAGCTCCACGGCTTCCTCCCTCTGGGAAGGAATCAAAGGCACGATCGGTTCCAAAATCGACGCAGCCAAGGAGAAAGTAAGCACCGCGACGAGCGCGATCACCAGCGTGGCAAGTTCCGCATGGTCAAGCGTAAGCTCCACGGCTTCCTCTCTCTGGAGCACAATCAGCTCCACAGTGAGCAGCAAGATCTCGGCGGCCAGTTCCGCCGTAAGCTCGGCAACGAGTACGATCACCAGCGTGGCAAGTTCCGCATGGTCAAGCGTAAGCTCTGCCGCTTCCTCTCAATGGGAAAGCATCCGGAGCACGATCAGCAGCAAACTGAGCAGCGCAAAGTCTACCGTTTCCAGCTTAATGAGTGGAATCACTTCCACCATGAGTTCGGGACTCAGCTCCGCACTCAGCACGGTGTCGGGTAAGTTCTCCAGTATTTACTCGACGATCAGCAGCAAAATGTCGGCAGCAAGGGACGCCGTAGGAAACGCGATCAGCGCCCTAAAATCAAAGTTTAATTTCTCGTGGAGCCTGCCACACCTGAAACTCCCTCATGTGAGTATCAGCGGCAGCTTCTCGATCAACCCGCCAAGCGTACCGCACTTCGGTATTTCATGGTACAAGGACGGCGGTATTCTGACGCGCCCGACTATTTTCGGCGCAGCAGGTAACAATCTTCTGGCTGGTGGTGAAGCTGGCGCCGAGGCGGTGGTTCCTCTTGCAACCCTCTGGGATAAGTTAGAAACCATGATCACCTCAGTGTTCAACACTGCAAGCACAACCGGCGGATCTTCTGGCGAAGGACTCACAAGCACGGCCGGAAGGCTTCTGACTCTGGACGACTTCTCTCTCGGAAGTCTGGCAGACAGTGGCGGCGTGGTAGTTTACTACGACTTCTCCGGCTTCACATGGAGCCCACAGATCCAGACAGAAGGAACCGGCGACGACGCGGACGACTTCATGGCGAAGCTCAAAGCCCACGAGGCCGAGTTCTTCGACTGGCTGGAAGAATTTATAAAAATGCGGGAGGTGGCTCAATATGCGTAGAATAACAGGCTACAAAGACTACACGACACGCGAAGGGGACACCTTCGACGCGCTGGCCCTCGAAATGTACGGGGAGGAAATGCTGGCGCACTATATCGCAGAATTTAACCCCGACTATGCGGACGTGCTGATCTTCGACGCGAACGTGGCCCTCCGGCTGCCGATCGTCGAAGGTGCAGAGACGCCGGAAACTCTGCCGCCGTGGCGTCGGGACTCTGAGGACGAGGACGACAGCGCGTGAACCTCTACTACAACGGGGTGGATATATACGGGGACGTGTCGGTGAACTACTGCGTGCACGAAATGTTCGCAGAAAAGCAAGCCGACACCCTCGTGATCCGCTTCAATGACACCAAGGGAACATGGAGCAAGTGGCAACCGGCCGAAGGTGACACCGTGCAATTCAAAGAAGGCGCGAGTGATACTGGGAAAATGTTCGTGCACTCCATGAAACCAGAAAACGGGCTTTTTACGATCCGAGCCATGTCCATGCCGAAAAGCGGCAAGACAAAAAAGAGTAAAAGCTGGGAGGGCGTCCGGTTCCTGCAACTGGCGAATGAGTTCGCAGGAAATCACGGACTAACATTCCAGAACTACGGCTGCGCGGATCAGGTTTACCCGTATATTAAGCAGGACAACGAGACAGACTTCGCCCTATTCCACCGGCTCTGCACTCTGGAAGGCTGCCAAATGCTTATATTTGACGGCAAGCTGCTGGCATATAACGAGCAGTACATAGAGGGGCAGACTCCAGCCGGTAGTCTCTCCGTAGATGAAAACGGCGTTTTCTCCTATGAGGACAACCGGGGCGGAATGTACGGATCCTGCGAAATTGCAAGCGGAAGCTACTCCGGAAAATTTATAGCCGACAGCTCCAACAGCTCAGTGCTCCGCCCTGCGGTGCCTATTCAGGTAACCAGCAATGCGGAGGCGGCACGCTTCGCCAAGGGGCTGCTGCGGAACGCGAACAAGTTCGCCCGATCCGGCTACTTTTCCAAGTCGCTTATGACCGGATATGCAGCCGCCAGCATTTTGACACTATCAACACCAAGGGCAACCATGTGGGACGGTACCGTTTTTGTGTATAAAGTCCGGCATGATTTTGTCGGAAATAAATCCACGATCTACTTCCGGCACATTCTGGAGGGCTACTAATGGGAAACATCAATAAAGGCACGATCGCCAGCATATCAGGAAACATGGCCCGCGTTGTACCGTCTGACGCCGGGGCCAAACCAACCGCAAAGATCACGATCCCGTGGCACCTCCGCGGATCCACCGGAAACCTCTCCAAAGGCACAGCGGTGGTTTATGTGGAGTTTGACGACTCCACCGGGCTACTGCTGGGCCGGGCGGACGGTGAATGGGGGTGCTACCTGCCGAGCCTCTCGGCCGGTAATATCAACGTACCGAAGGGCGACGTCACAGCTCGCGGCATAAGCCTGAGCGGGCACACCCACGGAGGCGTCGAAACGGGCGGCGGATCCACCAAAAAACCAAACTAAGGAGGTGCAGCCATGCCAACAATGGCACAGTGGGGCTCAAAAAAATGGGCCGTATCATCAAAACAAGTCGTCGCGCTGGAGGGGCTGGCCTTTTCCTACGAGCAGGTGGCTGACGAAAACACCAGCACCGAGGACAAAAAGACGACTAACGAACGAGGCACCGAGCTTTTCCCCCTCTCATTCACCACCGTGCTGCACTCAGGCGCAGGCGTTGACGTATGGGCGGAGATCCAGAGCTGGAAGGCTCTCGTCACAAAAGTGAATTATTTCTATCTCGGCGGCAAGAAGCTGGGGCCGAAGCTCCAGCTCCGAAAAGTCGCGGTAAGCAACACAAAGGTGGACGGCAAGGGGCGGCTGCTTCTGGCCACTCTTTCCTTCACATTCAAGGAATACGATCCGGCCACCACCAGCGTGAAGGTAAGCACCACCGCGCTGAATGTGAAAGCGAGCACCGCCTCGAAGTCCGTCAAGAAAACAACCAACACAGCGGCCAAAAAGGCCAAAAAGAAAACGATCAAAGTCGGCGACTATGTGAAGCCGACCGGCAGCAGGTACGCAACAGGCCAGAAGATCCCAAGCTGGGTAAAACAACGAAAGCATAGGGTGAGCCAGATCAAGAGCAGCCAAAACAAGGTGCTACTCGGCCACCCTAACGGGATCAATAGCTGGGTGTACCTGTCCGAAGTAACTCTCGCATAAGGAGGTGACGCCATGAGAGCAAGCGGAAACGGGAGCCCAGAAGTGTGCGCCGCCAATCTACTGAGGATCGTCCGCGGTGAAGTCGCATACGATCGCGTGCGCGGCGTTGACGGGACTCTGATCGACAAACCGAACGCGACCGACGAGGCCGTGGCTGACGCGGAGTGGGTTCTGGAAACCTTCGAGCCCCGCGTGGAGTCTGACAGTATCGCCTCAGATCCGGCGGCTGCCTTCTCTGGCGACTTCGGCATGATCGTGAACATTATCCAAAGAAAGGAGGACGAGGACGCATGAGCGAGCTCAAATTCATAGAGACAACCGACGAAACAATCTACACCGACATACTGGAAGAATTAGAGAACGGCGTCGGCGAGCCTCTCTACCCCGGCGACGAGCGCCGGATCTTCGGCGACACCATGGCGAAGGTGATCGTCACGGTTTACAACACAGTGAACGACGCCTGCCGCCAGAAAATGCTCCGATATGCAAGGGGCACTGTTCTGGACGCTCTGGGAGAAAACAGAGACGTGATCCGTCTCGATCCTACCTACGCCACTACCACCCTACGGTTCACAGTTACCGAAGCGGTGGGCTCTAATATCATTATACCGGCCGGACTTCGGGTAACTGGTGACTTCGTTCACTATTTCCTGACAGATACCACAGCCGTGCTTTATGCAGGTAGCCTCTATGTGGACGTGGCAGCAACTGCCGAGGAAGGCGGCACAGACTACAACAACATAGACGAGGGCGAGATCTCCGAGATCGTGGACGTCTCCGACGTTCCACTGCTCGACGGAGTAACGAACCTGACCATAACAGAAGGCGGCGGCGACCGTGAGGAGGACGAACCGTACCGCGAGAGAATCCGAGAAGCTGAGAACAAACTCAGCACCGCAGGCCCGGCCAAAGCCTACAAATACTGGGCGCTGTCCGCGAACTCTCTCGTCACGGACGCGGTGGTGGAATCCGAAAAGGAAACGATCACCAGAACTCTGAAAACCTACGCCGGGCACGCCTTCCAAGGCGGCGCCAATCTCCTGCCGGACACTCTGGTGGTTTTCCTGAGCGACGGATCCGAAGCCGCAGCAGGGGCCGACTATACGGCCGAGTATGCAGACGAGCTTCTGACTCTCTCACTCTCCGGATCTCTCACCGGAGCCGAGACGGTAAAGATCCAGATCGGCCGCAATATGTACGGCCGTGTCAAAATCGTGCCGATCTGCGCCGGAGGACAGATTCCGAGCGAGGAAGTGCTGGCCGACGTGCTGGCCGCCTGCTCTGCGGACGACGTTCGCCCTCTCACCGACATGGTAACGGTGGAAGCTCCGGAAACTCACGAGTATGACATAGAGCTCACCTACTACACCACTAAAGCCAACGAGTCCGAAGCGGTGCAGAACGTGGAAGGATCCGGCGGGGCTATTGATCAGTATATCAACTGGCAGGGCTCCACTCTGAATCAGGACATAAACCCAGACGAACTCCGGAAGCGGATCCTCTGCCCTGACTGGGCCGACGATCTAATCGGAGCCACCCGCGTGCAGATCATCAAACCGGAATACACCGAGCTCAACAGCACGACCGTGGCCAAGTTCTCCGGCAAAAAGACCGTGAAGCATATCGTCAAAGGATAAAGGAGGTGGACAACATGGGCGGCATGAAAGTGTCAAACATGGATTTTATAAAACTACTGCCCGCCTTCATGCAGGACGACGAGGCAGCGATCGCACTCAGCAAGGCCGTGAATAAACTCATAGGCGAACCGGGCAAACGTCTGGCCACAATCCGTACATGGGACAAGGTGGACGAGCTCACAGAAGCGGAATGCAACGAAATGGCGTGGGAGCTGGACATTGACTGGTACGACTCCGAAGGCATGAGTCTGACAGAGAAGCGGAACACAATCAAGCTCGCGCAGCAGATCAAAAGAAAACGCGGTACCAAGTGGGCCGTTGAGCGTCTGATCGGCGCATACTTCGGCGAGGGCTATGTCATGGAGTGGTTCGAGATGGACGACTCCCCGTACACCTTCGCGGCTCTAACCACAAACGCGAACACCGACGGCGAAAATTTTAATAAATTTGTTGACGCCGTTCAGGCTGCCAAAAATGTGCGCTCGCATATCGCGGGCGTTTTCTATTACTGGCAGCAGGGGCCGGATCCCGGTATTGAGTGTGCGCTGAACACGGAGCTGCACCGTTATGATTTTGTGAAATGCGGTACCAACCCGCGAACGGCCACGATCGGCTTCGTGATAAAGCCGAGCATTGAAACAGATCCGGAAGTGAAGCCGTACCTATACGGCTACACTCACGCCGGAACCACAACCTGCGGAACATATCCGCAGCCCGGAACACTCGGCGCCGTCGTAAAGCAAGCGGCTGCAGCCGAGCCTGACACCGAGGCGTTCCGCTACAACTACCCTGAATGTGGAATAACTCCACGGCCGGGGACGTTGGGCTCAGTTATAAAACGCGCAGCAGCCACGAACGAAAAGGCGGCCCTGTTCTGCTATCCGTTCGTAAAATGCGGAACTAAGCGCTGCGGGGAATAAACCGAAAGGAGGGCACAAAATGGCATACTTCGGCGAAGCCTACATGGGACGAAGGCGGCAGCAGTGGCTCCGCTCTCTCGCCTATGTCGAGGCTCAGACAAACGGCACATGGCACCGCGGAACGATCAACCAGAAAAAGATCGAAGGCGAAAACGTGGTAGTTATGGCGACGTTCCCGACGCTGGACTCTATCGCCTGCACGATCAACGCCTCCCGTCTGATCGACACCTACGGGGAGCAGGCGGCATACCAGCAGAGAACTATCAACAAAGTGGCCGGACAGGGAACCATGATCAAGATCACGATCCCGATCTATGAAGTCACAGCATAAAGGAAGGAGGAAGCAGACACATGTATAACGCAACAAAATGGCTCGACAAAGTGGTAGACGTCGATAGCGGCGAGGTCATTCAGGCCGGAACCGATCAGAGCGCCGCCCACTTCAACAACATGGAGAGCGGGATCACAGACGCCAGCGTGGCCGCTGCCATGCTCCTGATCGCAGCCGGAGAGCTCCAGTCTCAGACAGAGATCGAGCGCCACGTCGTAGAACTGAAAAACACGGCGAGCTATCCGTTCAACAACTCTGCCAAGACCGTGAGCCTTGCGATCACTCGCGACAACACAGACTACACCGTTGACGTGGATATTCAGGCCCACACCGGAAATGTCGGCGAGATCCAGATCTACGACAAGCAGCTCAACGGCTTCAAGGTCAAGTACGACGGAAGCGCCGAGAGCGCCACCCTTATTTTAAGAATCAAAGGAGGTAAATAAACCATGGCAAAAATCAACGACGTGCAGGTGATCGAGAAGAACACCGGCGAAAAGATCCAGTGGGAGCAGGACGGCTACCGTCTCAGCTTCGACGACGACGCGCTCAGCGTCAAGGTTACCAAGTATCAGGGCGACGAGGCCCGCACCCTCGACGTGTGCATGGATCGCGGCGGTGATCTCATGCTCGGCACCCAGCCCGGCGGCCGCTATGTGGCCCAGATCGAGATCCCGGCCGCAACCTATACTGAGACACCGATCGAACCGGAGGAAGGCGCCGACGAGTCCGGCGATACCAACCGCCAGACCGTAGAGCGCACAAAGAACCCGCTCGACATGGCAGAGGTGAAGCTGATCCTCTGGAGCATTGAATAAGCAGAAAGGAGCACAAGAAAATGGCAAATTTTGACCTCACCAATCTGGCAGTAAAAATAATCTGCCCGAACAACGTCGTCAAGACAGACGACACCGATCTCCCTTCCGTTCTGGTGTATATCCCGAAGTTTAAGAACTCGGACGTACTCACCGGCGGAAATGACAGCACCCACCCGGCCTTCATTGTCAACGGCGTGGAAATCCCCGGCTTTTACTACGGAAAGTATCAGGCCAAGGTTTACAACTCCGTAGCGTACAGCCTGCCGGGCGAAGATCCGACCACAAGTATCAACTTCGACACCGCACGCGCACGCTGCGAGGCCAAGGGCGCAGGCTGGCACCTGAGCACTAACGCAGAATGGGCCGCGATCGCTCTCTGGTGCAAGAAAAACGGCTTCCTCCCGTATGGTAACAACAACTACGGCAAAGACAGCCGCGAAAGCAATTACAAAGCCGTGCCGAGCTACTACGAAAGCAACAAGATCGCAAGAGTCGCAACCGGTACCGGCCCGATCTCGTGGAGCCACGACAAGACCATGGCCGGTATCTGGGATCTGAACGGTAACGTGTGGGAATGGCAGGGAGGAATCCGCCTTGTTTGGGGCGAGCTCCAGATCCTTGCAAATAACGACGCAGCCGATCCGGACAACCCTCAGAACGCAACGAGCACATGCTGGAAGGCTATCAACGCCGCAGACGGCGCCCTCGTGGATCCTGAGAGCAAGACAACCGACAGCTCCGCCCATGTTTCCGGTAAAACCGTAAAACTGGACTATGTGAACAACAAGTGGACGTACTCCACTTCGATCACCAACGCCAAAGATGAAAGCCGAAGCTGCGCCTTTTATCAGGTTACTGCCGACAGCTCGATCGGAGACGCTGCCAAGGTTATGCTGCGTGCTCTCGCCCTTCTCCCTGACTCTGACGTCACTACGGACGTATACGAGGGCGACTACATGTGGTGGAATAACGGCGTAGCCGAGCGCTGCGTGTCTCGCGGGGGCGGCTGGAACTACGGTGCGAACGCTGGTGTGTTCTACCTCGACGGCGACTACTCCCGCGGCTATGCGAACACGAACCTCGGCTTCCGTGCCGCTTATATCCCGGAAATCCGGTAATCTGGCAATCTGAAAATCTGGCATGAGGGTGGCCCACCAAGCCACCCTCTACCCTTTTAAGGAGTAACAACATGGACAACTTACAACTGCGGCAGCGTATCGTCCGGAGCATGATCCGGGTGAGCGAACGCACCGCAAATATGCGGAAACCCGAAAAATTCGAGTATCGCAAACACATGACGGCGGCGTTCATGGATATGCTGGAGCTCTGCATTGAGGCCAACCGGGCCAGAGGCTCGCGCCGGGTAGAACTCCAGAACAAAATGGACACCAAGCTGGACGTGCTGCGCTCTCTCGTAGACACGGCAGTTTCTCCGGAGGATCGCCTGATCTCTCCGGGGCTCCACGAGATATGGAGCAAGGAGCTGAACGAAATCGGGCGTATGCTCGGCGGCTGGAAAAAGTCGAACGAGTAAAGCCCGTGGGGAATGTGTCGAGATAAAGGAGGCGCTGCGTGTATCGCGGGGGCAACTGGAACAACGGTGCGAACGCTGGTGTGTTCTACCTCAACGGCAACAACTCCCGCAGCAATGCGAACACGAACATCGGCTTCCGTGCCGCTCTTGCCTTATTTGTTTATTTTCTGAGGGCCAAGGCCCAGCAGAAACACCAAGGCAAAAGGGATGCATTTCCCGGCCGACAAGGCCAAAGATACACGCTCGTGCTGCTCTGCCGGTGGAGGCCACCGGGGACGCCGAGCAAACCGCGCAGGCTGGCCGTTGTCTGCTATGCGGGCAGAAGGGGGATCCGGATCCTGCGGCGTGGCGGCCGCAGAGGAAAGATCTCGCCGAGGAATGTCACAACGCGGGCCATAATTATGACAACACAAGGAGGAACGAGGACATGGATCCAAGAAACCAGCCCTCCCTTCTGGAGAGAATATACTCGTGGGAGAATCTTCTGGACGCATACCACGAGGCAGCAAGCGAGAAGTGGTACCGCAACGACGTGACCGCCTTCGCGGCGAATCTGGAGGAAAACCTGATCAGCATACAAAACGACTTGATCTGACACACCTACAAAGTGGGCCGGTACCGGCAGTTCTACGTCCATGAACCGAAGAAACGGCTCGTCATGGCTCTGGGCTTCCGGGATCGTGTCGTGCAGTGGGCGATCTACCTCCAGACAAACCAGTACCTCGACAATGGCATGATATACCACAGCTACGGGTGCAGGGTTGGAAAAGGAACCACCAGAGCAGCCGACCGGCTTCAATACTGGTGCACGCTCGTGGATCGAAAGCCGGGCAAATGGTACTACCTGAAACTGGACGTATCAAAGTATTTTTACCGGGTGGATCACAGGGTACTGCTCGACATACTCCGCCGGAAGTTCCCGAACGAGGACGGCTACCTCTGGCTTATGGAAACGATTATAAATTGCGACCATACGCCCTTCGGACTGCCTCCGGGAAAGTCCGCCGACGAGATCCCGCCGTCTGAAAGACTGTTCGAGGTAGGTATGCCGATCGGAAACCTCACGAGCCAGCTACTCGCGAACGTCTGCCTCAATGAGCTGGATCAGTATATCAAGCACGAGCTGAAAGCCCATTTTTACGACAGATACATGGACGACATGGCGCTGCTCTATCCTGACGCGGCCACCCTGAACCGGTGGAGGACTGCGATCGAGAAGTATCTGAACGAAGTCCTACACCTCGAATTGAACAGCAAAACCACGATCGGGCTCGTCAAGCACGGGATCACCTTCGTGGGCTGCCGAATCTATCCGGGGTACCGCAAACCAACAGCTCAGTCGGTCAAGAAAATGAAGGCACGTATGCGCTACATAGCGAAAGAGTACGAGGCCGGGCTGGTTGACTTCGACGCGGTAGACGCGACCATGCAGAGCTACTTCGGACTTATGGGCCACTGCTCCACTCACGGGCTCCAGAAATGGATCGAGAAAAATATTATTTTCAAACGCAAAGAAATGGCAGACATAGAGCTGCCGCAGGAGGTGACACAATGGGAATTGAATCAGTTTTGATCGCCTGCCTTCCTTCGGCGATCACTGGGTTCTGCTTCTGGTGTATCGAGCAGAAAATCCAGAAACAGAGCAAGAAACTGGAGGAAGAAGAAAAAACACGACGAGAAGCTCAGGACAAGCGCGAAAAGCTCCACGAACAACAGGAGCTTTTTTTAGTGCAGGGAGTGAACGCCGCGATCGCCATCGGAGAAGCCACGGCCAGAGCCGTGCAGCGGATCCCGGACGCCCACTGCAACGGTGATATGCACGCGGCCCTCGACTATGCCGCCAAGGTCAAACATGAGCAGAAGGACTTCCTGACAAGGCAGGGGATCGAATCTATTTATGAAAGCTAAGGAGGTGACACCATGACTGAGGAAACACTGGAACCGGTAGAAACCGAAACAGATCCGGAGGAACGGATCCGAGAGCTGACAGCCGAAAACCGTCGGCTCCGGAAGCAGATCAAACGAATGAGAGAGGCTGCAGCCACCAGCAAAAGGGTGGAATTTTCAAAAATTATTTTCTGCGGCGTTTCAATCGTGACGATCTTAATTACCGTCTTTTCCTGCTGGATTATTTACTCCACCATGGACACCTCAGCCCTCGCTTACCTGATCCCGGCCGTGTTCGCTGAAATGGCGAGCGCGACCGGTTTTTACTACACGAAGGCCAAGGCTGAAAACAAAATCAAATTGATGAACGCCAACGGCGTGCAGCCAGAGGCGGACAACTTCAACGACTTCTAAGGAGGTGGAACATGTCACTCACTGGAAAAAACAACGAGGAAAAGATCTGGAATTTCCTCACCGGCAAGGGCCTGAACTCATACGGGGCCGCCGGACTCATGGGGAACCTGTTCGCGGAGAGCGGGCTCAACCCTCACAACCTCCAGAACACCTACGAGAAAAAGCTCGGCTATACAGACGACAGCTACACCGACGCGGTGGACTCCGGAAAGTATACCGGCTTCACACATGACTCCGCAGGCTACGGCCTCGCCCAGTGGACATACTGGAGCCGCAAGGAGGCGCTCCTGAATTATGTCAAGGCCGCCGGTGCCTCGATCGGAGATCTGGAGACTCAGCTCGGCTTCCTCTGGAAAGAACTCGCCGAAAGCTACACCGCGGTGCTGGCCGTGCTGAAAAAAGCCACCAGCGTGAGACAGGCTTCCGACGCCGTGCTGCTCAAATATGAACAGCCAAAGGATCAGAGCGCCAGCGTCCAGACGAAGCGGGCCAGCTACGGGCAGACCTACTTCGACAAATACGCAACCAAGACAACCAACGACACACAAGGAGGTAAAACCATGAGCAATAGTTCATTAGTGGACTGCACAGTTTACAGCCCTAACCACAGCGGAAAGAGAACCCACTCGATCGACCGTCTGACACCGCACTGCGTAGTCGGCCAGTTATCTGCCGAAACGATCGGCGCCTGCTTCCCTAAAGGCAGGGACGCAAGCTGCAACTACGGGATCGGGTACGACGGCCGCGTCTGCCTGATCGTGGACGAGTGCAACCGGAGCTGGTGCAGCTCCAGCAACGCAAACGACCAGCGAGCGATCACGATCGAGTGCGCCAGCGATAAGGCCGAACCATACGCCATGAAATCCGCAGTTTACGAGAAACTGATCAAGCTCTGCGCTGACATCTGCAAGAGAAACGGAAAAACGAAGGTGCTCTGGCTCGGCAGCAAGGAGAAGGCTCTCACATACCAGCCGAAGGCGAACGAGATCGTCCTCACCGCGCACCGCTGGTTCGCGAATAAATCGTGCCCCGGCGACTGGCTTTATTCCAGATATGGGGAGCTCGCCGACAGAATCAACGCACTGCTCGGCTCTACTGACTCCGGTAACTCCGGCGGAAATAATACCCCGTCCGGCGGTTCCGGCGTGAAATACTACGTCCAGACCGGAGCCTATAAGCAGAAGGCAAACGCTGACGCTCAGCTCAAAAAGGTGAAAGCTGCCGGTTTTGACGCTATTCTCAAACAGTCCGGCGGCTTCTACAAGGTGCAGACTGGAGCCTACTCCAAGAAAGAAAACGCCAACGCCGAAGTCGCAAAGCTGAAAGCGAAAGGCTTCGACGCAATAGTGACAACCAACGGCGGAAGCGCTGCCGGATCCACAAACTCCGAGATTAAAGTCGGCGACGTGGTTCAGTTCTCAGGCGGCCCTCACTACGGAAGTGCTGCAGCTTCAACTGCTGCCGGAACTCCGAAGGCTGGCCCGGCCAAAGTCACCAGAATTGTGAAGGGAGCAAAGCACCCGTACCATATCGTACACACTGACGGCCAGTCCAGCGTCTACGGCTGGGTAAATGCGGCCAACGTCTCAAAATGAGAACGGCCGCCAATATCCTGCTGCTGATCGTGGCCGTGGCCGTCCATGTGATCTGGATCCGCTCCCTCGTGGAGTGGGACGGCTCACCATGCGACGCAGCAGACTGTAAAGACTGCCCGTATTATCCGGGAGAAAACAGAAAGGAGAATCAACACCATGAACGAAACTATGACTCAGATCATCAACGCAGCAACGCCGATCCTCTGCCTGCTCATTACTGCCGGTGGCGCCTACCTCGTGGCGCTGCTCAAACGCCAGACAGCCCAGATCGAGAAAGATCTGGACAATGAGACAGCCACCAAATACATGAACATGGCAGTGGACGCCGTAGCTCAGGCCGTGGCCTACACGGCCCAGACGTTCGCGGACTCACTGAAAGCCGAGGGCAAATTCACCAAAGAGAAGCAGCTCGAAGCCTTCGAGAAGTCCAAAAACAAGACACTGGAGATCCTCGGCGACACAACCGTGGCCGCCCTACGTGAGATTTACGGCGACTTCGACGCATGGCTCGAAACCAAGATCGAGCAGGTATGCAGAGAAACCAAGGCCGCCAGCGAGTCCCAGATCAAGGCAGCAACGGCCGACGCAGCAACAACCGCGGCAAGCGTAGCGGCAACGATCGCCACCACTGCGGTGCAGCAGCTCGCAGCCGAAGCTCCGGCCGCTGAATCTAAAACAGAATAGGCCCCTGACATGTTCAGGACATAAAGAAAGCCCGGCGGGAGTGTTATCTCCTACCGGGCTATTTTTTATAAGCAGGCCAGCGCCGCCTTGTATGCCTTCGATCTCGTGTTTGGCTTCTGGAAGTCGTAGTGATCGCGGCCCTCCACCGACTTCGCAAGAGCGGGATCCGCCGCCACCTGATCGGCAAACTGGCAAAACTTCAAATACTGCGGAGCTTTTCGAGGATCCGCCAGACCGGAACTGGCCACACTGGCAGCAACTGCATGGGCGAAAAGGATCGCCTTCTCCCTGATCGGAAGTTGGCAAACCATACAGTCAAGCAAGCCACCCTCTCCGGCCAGCGTAGAAAAGCAAACGCCGCAGCTCTGAGCATACTCTACAAGACCGGGAGCGGGATCCTGATCGTCTCCGATCTCTGCCCTGCTGATCAACGCGGTGGCGTCCACAACCGTGCAGCCTTCCGGCAAACGAACACCAAGATCTGCGGCGTACCGCTGCTGCTTTTCAGACGGCGGGAGGAACGGGATCACCTCAACGCTCTGCGGATCCACACAGCCAAGAGCTGCCGCCTTCTCTACTGCTGCCGCTTCTGAAATGGCGTCCACCTTTTTGTACTTTTTCTTTCCTGTCCCCGGATCTTTTCCCCAGATCCCAAAAATTCCATAATTACAAAACCCGCCGAACGGGCCCTTCTTTCCAACCATGCCATGCCCTCCTAATTCTTTTTTGCGTTTATTCGCTTTTAGTCATGTTTGGGATAATTATAGGCGCCCGGCCATGGTAAAGTCAAGAAGCTATCAGTCATGTTTGGGATAAAGGAGGGTGAAAGGTTGAAACTCTACAAGCACACGAATGGAACGTGCAACGCCTCCGGCCCTGCGATCCGGGCCCTCCGCGAAAGGGCGGGAATATCTCAGGAACAGCTCGCCGCCAAGTTGCAACTGGCTGGGCTGAATCTGAATCAGAAAGCAGTGAGCCGGATCGAAACCGGCGACCGCGTGGTGCCGGACTTCGAGCTAAACTATTTTGCGACAGTGCTCGGCGTGCCAGTTTGCACACTGCTGGAATATGAAAAATGAGGCGGGAAACCGTCTCTTTTTTTATGCGAAAAAGTGCGAAAATGCAGGAAATGAGCTTGACTATATACACCCGTAGGTGTATAATAATATTACAAGGTAAGGGAAAACCTGAGTAAGAAAAAAGGAGGAAAACAGAACAAGCGAAAGGAGGACACAACGGTGGACGAACAGAAAGAAAAGCAAACAAAAGAACTGCTCGAAGTTCTCGAAAAGGCTTTAAGAAGTGAAGCGGTGGAACGGATCACGATAACAATAAAGCCAAATCAAAAACCTAAGCAGTCCTAAAGGTTCGGCGGTGGGAAATTCCCACCCACCGCCTTTATTATATCCACCGGCTACAACAAAGTCAAGAAGGAGGCCGACACATGGAAATCACGGTAAAGGTAAATTATAAAAACGAAAAACTGCAAAAGCTCAGACAGGCCGCTGGCCTCTCCCAGTCGCAGCTCGCGGAAGCCGCCGGGGTAAACGTCCGAATGTATCAGAAATACGAACAGGGCGACCGGGATATAAGCAAGGCGCAGCTCTCCACGCTGCTGCGGATCTGTAAAGCACTGAGTTGTAAACTCTCAGATATAGTGACAGACGCGGAAACGTCCGAGCTTTTAGCAGAGTATGAGAAATAAGCACCACACATTCAAGGGGGCGGCTTCGGCTGCCCCTCATTTTTTGTATATTGGAGGTAAACCCATGAGAAGATTCAAACACCTGAGCAAATCCGACAGGATCCGGATCGAAACCCTGAACAATGACGGCAAGACTCCGAAAGAAATCGCGGAAGTTGTCGGCGTGCATATTAGCACAATATACCGCGAGCTGCAGCGTGGACAGTACACGCACCGGAATAGTGACTGGACAGAGGAAACCCGATACAGTTCAGACCTCAGCGAAATGAAATACCGGGCCAACCTTGCGGCCAAAGGCGCCGACCTGAAAATCGGAAACGATCGCCGCCTCGCTGAATATATAGAAACCAAGATCGCAGACGAAAAGTACAGCCCGGAGGCCGTGCTGGGAGAAATCAAGGCGCAAGGGCTCCGGTTCAACATAGAGATCAAGAGCAAAAACACCATTTACAGTTATATCGAGAAGGGGATCTTCCTCAGACTCACAAACAAAGACCTCCCGGTCAAGGGTGACAAGAAGCGCAGCTACCACAAGGTACAGACTCAGAAGCGCGCGCCGAAAGGCGAAAGTATAGAAAAGCGCCCGGAGATAATCGGCGAGCGTTCCACCTTCGGGCACTGGGAAATGGACACTGTAGTGAGTGCCAGACCGGGCAAGGCTGCGATCCTCGTCCTGACCGAGAGGCTCACCCGTAACGAGATCACGGCCAAGCTCCCGGACAAGAGCGCGGCCAGCGTAGTGCAAGCCCTCGACGATCTGGAAAAGGAATGGGGCGAGCTTTTTCCTCGCGTGTTCCAAACGATCACCGTAGACAACGGCAGCGAGTTTGCGGACTGCCCCGGCATAGAGCGCAGCATACTGGCAGAGGGATCCCGGACGAAGTGCTACTACTGCCACCCGTACAGCTCATACGAGCGCGGAAGCAACGAGAACCTCAACAAGATGATCCGCCGCTGGCTGCCAAAGGGGACGAACTTCGACGAGATCGGCGCCGAAGTGATCCAGACAATAACAAACTGGCTGAACAACTACCCGCGGAAGATCCTCGGATTTTTGCCAGCCAGTGCAGTATTTCAAGAGCAAATGGACGCCCTTTTGGGGGCCTAATAAAATTTATTTAATTTTTTTCGCATTTACTCTTGACTTTTCCCAATCTGAATAACCTGTCAGTAAAATGGTATTTACCTGCAATTTTTCTTTATGAAGTTTTTCCAGCATTTCAAGACCGTCCAACACCGGCATTTTTATATCGCTGATCAGCAAGTCCGGTTTCTCTCTTCTGACAATCTCATACCCTTCTTCCCCATTTTCCGCAACCCCTACAACTTTATGTGCCGTATACTGCTGAATCATATGAAGAATCCCATTTCTTGTTTTCTTTTCATCCTCTGCCAGAACAATTCTCATAACTTTACTTTTCCTCCTACTCTGCCGGGATTATAATCTGTATGGATGTCCCTGCTTCATCAGAACAAAATCGGATATCCCCCTGTTCACCATAGTACAGTTTCACTCTCGTAATCACATTCCGAATGCCGATACTTGTTTCGATTTTATCCTTTCGGTAATCATAATGATTCAATTTTTCAATCTGCTCTTCGTCCATTCCGACACCATTGTCGCTGACCTCAATGAAAACTTTCCCCTCTTCCAGATACTGCACTGCTATTCTGATTTCTCCCTGATGATCCAAACCGGAAAAGCCATGAATAATCGCATTTTCTACCAGCGGCTGCAGTAAAAGTTTATGTATTCTGTGCCCGAGTGCACGTTCCTCCAGATCCATTGTACAGTCAAAGCTATACTCAAAACGCTGTTGCTGCAAATAAATATATTTTTTCAAATATTCCAGTTCCGTTTCTATAGACACAATTTCGTTGCTGTTATAAATTGTATACCGCAGTATTTGCGCCAGCTTTGTCACCATCTGACTGATCTGGAACTGCTGTTCTTCAATTGCAAGCCAGTTAATCGTATCCAGCGTATTATAAAGAAAATGAGGATTGATCTGCGCCTCCAGAGAACGGATCTCTGCATTTTTCTCCCGCACAAGAGATTCCCGCTCCTGCTCATTCGATTTCTTAATCTCTGAAAGCATCACATTAAAATGCTGTGATATTTTCGAAAACTCATCATTTCCCTCTATTTCGATCTTACTGTCCAAATTACCCCTGTTCGCCTCGTTCATCGCATTTAATATTTTCTTTACGGATTTATCTATATCAATCGACATGTAAAACACAAGCACAAAACAGATGACGCCCACCAGCGCCGCAACCAGACATATCATAATTAACAAATACCGCAATCTTTGCAGTGAATAATCCAGATCCTGAATATTAACGATATAGAACTCTCCGTCCAAAATGCTTACCGCATTCGTATCCAGATTTCTGGCATGGAAATACGATATTCCCTCTGCAAACAACGATGCCTGATGTTCAAGCTCATCCAGACTCTCCTTGTCCAGCGGTTCCGTAAGTGGCTCTCCAAAAATATTAACTCCGCTATATCCCTCCTGGTAAATAGATACGATATTTCCGTAACTGTCTACTACGAAAGAGAGATTATTTTCTTCCATCCCCTGGCTGTATGCTTTTCGGAATTTACTTTCGTCAATACACAGAAGCACACACCCAACTGCCCCTTTTTCATAGTTATTAAAATCTGTTAGCTGATGCGCGATATAAAAAAAGGAGTGCGTACCATACCGGCTGTCCTCCCTGGTCAGCAATCCGGAGTATACACTGTCCTTCTGTTCCATTGCCTGTTTTGCCAGCGTATGATGAAGCGTCTCATCATCAAAGCACAGGCTTTCCTGCCCGGAATGTGTAATATTATCATAAAAGCATTCATCTCCGTATTTTCCCACAAGTGCAATCCCGAGAATATCATCATTCAAATAAATCAGGTCCTGCATCTTGCTGCCCAGGGAGTGCATTGACAAATAATATTCTTCTCCATCCCACGAATTAATAATATCTAAATCCTCCACATAGGAAGTGTTTGTATATATTTCCTGTATAATACTATCATATCGTTCAAACGCAGCCTGGATGCTTCCTGCACTTTGTCCAAGATTTTCATCAATCAATTCCCTTGCCTGTTCTGTAATAATTGTTGCACTTAAGTGGTATGCAATCAACAAAATCATTCCGATCTGCAGCAAAGAAATAGACAACAAAATGGCAAGTATCTTTTTGGCCAGTTCCATAGACCGGTATCTTGCAATTAATCTTTTTTTCAAATTCATACCTACACCTTATCTATCATTTGATGTTGACGTATAGAATCAGCCCTCGTCTTGCGACGAGGGCTACTTCTTCCGGGATTTCTTTTTAAGGTGCTACCCTGCACCATATCTTCATCTTTCGACTCACTTTCATTATATGTGAAATCAGCAAAAACCGCAAGACAATCTCCAAAAATTTTTATTCAGCCTCATTCGCAAGTATGACCCGGCAGCGCTTTTTATAGCAGGCAATTCCATATTTTAAGATATGCTCTGCGCCTTCTTCCCTAAGCGCTTCTTCATACCGGTTCGCTTCTATCTGTTCGAGTGCTTCCCGGCAGCCCTCCTCCAGCCTGCCGTTTTGGGCGTATTTTACTTCAATTACAATGCCCAGCTCTTCCTCGTCCATGTAAAGCAGAATATCGCTGTAGCCGTCTCCCGCTTCCCGGTTTGAGGATACAATCCAGGCATGATAGCTGCCAAGGATTCCAAGTAAAATACCATGATAGAAGTTTTCTTTTAATTGCTTTTTTACGAAGGTATCGCGGATGCTGATTGTCTTTTTTAAGAACTGCGAAAACTGCTTTTCCACTTCTTCCGCATTTCCTTCCTGCAGCGCACGGCAGAAATCGTCCACCGTCTCCCTGTTTTTCCGGATATCCTCTTTAAAAAGCGTCATAATCTGTTCTGTAAAGATTTCACGGATTTCCATATTGGGAATGGCAAGGCTGAAAAGCTTCTTTTCCGGTTTTCCCCTCTGGGTAAGATATCCTGTCGTAAAGAGGACGCTCCACAGATTCTCAATCGAGCTGTACATATCCTGATAGGTCAGCTCCTGATGAATCTCCTTTTTGATTGTCTCTCCGGCAATCAGCCGTTCAATCTCCTGCTTTGTCGGTTCCATATCCGCCTGCTGGATGAATCGCTTTACCGCATCATTGCTGCTGGTATTTGACCAGTAATTCTGAGGCTGCGCCTCAGAATCCGCCCTCAGCGAATCACAATAATTGAGCACATCCCAAGGGCAATATACGCCCACATCTCCGAACTGATATCCGTCATACCACTCTTTTGCCGCCTCATAGCTTCCGGATAATCCGTAATAGTCTAACAATTCCCTCACTTCTGCATCTGTGAACCCAAAATATTCATCAAACCGCACATCTGCTATGGACAGCACCCGCAGATTATTCAGCCCGGTAAAGATACTTTCTTTTGAAATCCGCATACAGCCAGTCAGCACCGCGAACTGCAGATTTTCATTTGTTTTCAGCGTCTGTTCAAACAGATTGCGGATCAGCACTATCATCTGCTCATAATATCCCTGGCTGAACGCTTTTGCCAGCGGAACATCATATTCATCGAGCAGAATTACCACTTTCTGACCGTAATGCTTTCTCAGCAGTCCCGATAATTCACGCAGACTTCCAAAAAGCGTTGCATCGTCCATTTTACGGCTCAAAAGATCTGAGAATTTCTCCTTATCGTACTGCGTAAGCCTGTCACTTTCCAGAAGATACTGCATCCGGCTGGCTTCCTCATTAATCGTCCATACTGCCATAGCCCGCGCAGTTTCATAATTCCCCGCGTTAATTCCTTTTAAAGATACGGAAATCACCGGAAATTTCCCCATATATTCCTCGCAGAGCGCTGTCGCCTCCGAAATTTTCAGTCCGTCAAAAATGGATTTATCCGTATTCAAATCGAAAAAATATTTCAGCATACTCATATTTAAAGATTTGCCAAATCTTCTCGGACGGGTAAAAAGATTCACCTTCGCCCAGTTTTCAAGCAGCTCCCGAATCATTTCCGTTTTATCTACGTAGTAAAAGCCTTCCGTCCGGATTTCCTGAAAATCCTCAATCCCGATGGGGAGTTTCTTTTTCCTCATTTCCATGCCATCATCACGCTCCTGTCCCTGTCTCCGGACCGTTTTGCCGGTTTCCCTGATTTTTCACCTGCTTCTTTTCTTCATCTTAGCATGAAACAGAGGTTACGGCAAGCAAAGCTTTTGCATCAAGCACAGCAGCGCGCCTGCCAAACTGGACGAATTACAATTTTTTCTGTCTTATTGACCGGAATATATCGACAATCCTCTGCAATATGTTACAAACTTCTTAAAATAGAAAGTTTATAGAATCGATACTACAAACTTGTTTTTTTCTGAAATTTATGATACGATTTTCCATGAAAGGTGGTGCTATCTTTATGCAAAAAACAACGCTGCGAAAACGTGACCTTTATCTGAACCGGCTTATTGCATTCCAGGATACGGAAATGATTAAAGTCATGACCGGTATCCGTCGCTGCGGTAAATCCAGTCTGATGAAGCTGATGGTGAAGCATTTGCGGGAAACCGGTATAAAAGATGACCAGATTATCGAAATGAATTTTGAATCCATGAGTATTCCGGATATGGACGCGAGAGGATTTTATGAATATGTAAAGGCACGCATCTGCCCGGATAAACGGACGTACCTCTTTTTCGACGAGGTTCAGAAGGTGCCGGGCTGGGAAAATGCCGTCAACTCTTTCCGGGTAGACTTTGACTGCGACATTTACATTACCGGTTCCAATGCTTATCTGCTTTCTTCCGAGCTTTCCACTTACCTGTCCGGACGATATGTAGAAATCCGGGTGCTGCCACTATCCTTTAAAGAGTTTCTGGATTTTCACGGCTATACACTGACAGAGCGGAAATCGCCTGCGGGCGATATCCGGAAACGCATTACTGATGAAGAAGGTGAGGTCTATGACGTCAGAGAGCTTTTCGACGCTTACGCCAGATTTGGCGGTATGCCCATGCTTGCCGATATCGGTCTGGAAACCGACCGGGTGACAGCCGCTTTAGACGGCGTATATTCCGCTGCCGTAATCAATGACATTCTGGAACGGGACAAGAGAACAGGACAGCGGCGCATCACAGATCCCATCCTGCTGAGGAAAATCATTTTGTTTCTGGCAGACAATATCGGAAATAATACCTCGGCTACTTCTATCGGGAACACGCTGGTTGATGAAGGACTGCTTGAAGGCGGAACGCGAAAAACAAAGCCCGCTGTGCAGACGATCCAGGCTTATATTGAAGCTCTGACAGAAGCCTATATTTTCTATGAAATCAAACGCTTTGATATTAAAGGAAAGGAATATCTGCGTACACTGGGCAAATATTATATTGTGGACATTGGTCTGCGCAATTACCTGCTGGGCTATCGTGACGGCGACAGCGGACATATTCTGGAAAATATTATTTACTTTGAACTGCTGCGCCGCGGCTATGATGTGGCTATCGGCAAAATTGACAATCAGGAAGTCGACTTTATTGCCACCAAAACAGATGAGAAAAAGTATATCCAGGTTACCGAATCCATGACGGCTCCCGAAACGAGAGAGCGCGAGCTTGCGCCTCTGCGTAAAATCCGGGATAATTACGAAAAGCTTGTCATTGCTCTGGAATGTAATCTGTCCCGGACACAGGACGGCATTAAGATTGTAAACGCTCTGGATTTTCTTCTGGAATGACGCAGCCCCGGCAGTCTGGAGGAACAGATGCGCAAAGAAGAATGCTGGGACAGGAAAGCTCCCCGCCCGGCAGTGAATGGTTTCACTCTCTGCCGGGCGGGGAACTTTTTTTCAGAATCTGTATTCCGGCGCTGTTTATGAATCTGCCGTCATACTCTGCAGCTTTTTATTATGCTTTGCCCGGTGAATAAATGCCAGTACGCCCCACAGAAGCAGCAGCGCAGCCACGCCGATATCCAGCCAGAGCAGATATCCATGCCACAGCGGCGGATTATATCCGATTACTTCCGCATTCATGGCGTTTGAATTTACAAAGGAGTACAAAATATTTTTCGTTGCATTTCGCAGTACGATTGCATCGCCATTTTCGGAGGTATCGGCATCTGTCCACATACTGGTTTCCAGGGTCGCCAGGTCAAGGTCGCCGCCTGCATAGAACATCTGACGCGGTACCATGTATTGCGGAATCGTATTGAAATCGCAGATAACAGTTCCCCTGAAGCCCCATTCATCGCGCAGGATTTCTGTCAGCAGACGATAGTCACCGCCGGTCCAGCGCGCGCCGATGCGGTTAAAGGAGCTCATGATACCGCGGCTTTCTCCATTCTTGACAGCCAGCTCAAACGGCTTCAGATAGATTTCGCGAAGGCTCTGCTCCGTAACCCAGGAAAGGTCTCCTCCGATGGAACGGTGTGTCTCCTGCTCATTTGCCGCAAAATGCTTCAGCATGGGAACGACACCCTTTGCCTGCAATCCACGGATCTGTGCGGATGCCATCATACCGGAAATATACGGGTCCTCGGAATAATATTCTGAGCAGCGTCCGCCAAACGGGCTGCGGTGAATATTTACGCCCGGCGCATAAATGCTGGAATATGGCTGGGAAGTTGCTTTATCGCCAAGGATACCTTCCTCTCCCATTGCTTCTCCGATTTCCTCCAGCAATGCATCATTCCATGTCGCCGCCATTACCGGCTCGCTCACGTACTGACAGGTACCGTTCACCTGCTCGCTGTTCATAAAGCAGGTAAAGCCCGCCGGGCCGTCGCCGTGTATCGTGGCGGGCAGTCCCACCGTTTCCAGCGCTTTCGTGTGATACGCGCCGTTGTTAATCAGCTCCAGCATCTCCTCTTCACTGCAGGCATCAAGGATTTCTTCCCAACGGTCATCATCATAATCAACGATCGCATGATAGTCCGCTGCAGGCGTTTCCGGCAGCAAATCACGCAGAACGCTGATCACATCCTCTCCGAACCAGGGCGCATCCTCTTCCTCAAAGTCGGTCGGATTATTGGTTTCAATATCTTCGATCTGGGCAAGCAGCTCTGCGCTTCCGGCATGTGTTTCGTCCGTCTGTGCTGTGGGCCAGGTTCCCTCCCAGTCTGCACGGGAAAGCACAGTGTCCAGCTGCCAGTCGCTGTCCAGATTATCCTCTATGCCCGTATAGCGGTTGACGACCTCATTGCCTGTCACCAGATCTTCTCCAATCTGAATATCCTCAGGCAATGTCAGTGTAATCGCGCTCTCTTCCTCATGCGCGTTGCGGGATACATACAGGGTATATTCGCCCGCCTCCAGTTCATATCCGCAGAAACCATTCTCGTTTGCATCCCGGTAATCATAGCTGGCTGCAGAATACGGTTCAAAGGAAACCGTCACAGTTTCACTCTCCCCCGGCTGCAGAAGAGATGTTTTCGCATATCCTGCCAGCACCTTATGGGCTTTTTCAATGCCGCCCTCCGTATATGGAGCAGAAACATAAAGCTGGACCACTTCCTTACCCGCCGTATCTCCCGTATTTTTTACCGTTACCGGAACCGTAATCACAGACTCCAGGTCAAATTCGTCTGCAGATGCCTCGCCTACATTCCACTCAAACGTCGTATAGCTTAATCCATAGCCGAAGGGATACGTCACATTTTCCTCGTACCATTCTTCTCCGTCCGTCAGCCCGCGTGTTTCATAATAGCGGTAACCAACGTAAATGCCTTCTTCATAATCAACAGAATAATACATACCGGCATCATATTTATCCGTCGTCTGGTCCGTATGCCCGGTTCCAAAATTCTGGAAGGAAGGATTCTGTGTGAAATCAGACGCCCAGGTGTCCACCAGACGTCCGGAGGGATTCACTTCTCCATTTAAAATCTCTCCCAGCGCCGTGATTCCGTTGGAGCCGGTAAAACCAATCCATACGGCTGCGTCAATCTTATCCGCAAAAGCAGCATAGGCGCTGTCTTTTAAAAAGGTTGCCTCAAAGCTGGAAGGCACGTTAAATACTACGACTACATGCTCAAAGCCTTCCTCACATACAGCAGCTAACAGATCGCGTTCATTCTGATCCAGCTCCAGATAATGACTGTCCGCACTCACCGCTCCCTCTGTCGTTCCCTGATAACGCGGCAGGTCAAAGCCTTCGCCTCCTATACGTGTAATCACCACCAGGGCAGCATCTTTGTA
The DNA here is from genome assembly GCF_047017445.1 of Marvinbryantia sp. Taxonomy (NCBI): domain Bacteria; kingdom Bacillati; phylum Bacillota; class Clostridia; order Lachnospirales; family Lachnospiraceae; genus Marvinbryantia; species Marvinbryantia sp. The sequence continues at coordinate 56,435 of NZ_JBKXTT010000006.1, forward strand.
AGAATCATAGCTTGCCTTTACCGTATCCGTATACTTGCTCTGGGGCGTTTCCGCCGTTGCAATGCGCTGATTATCACCGCTGTCCAGGTCGCTGGAGTTTGCGGAACGCGCCGGACCGGACGCCCCGTTGTCCTCATAAAATTTTTTAAGCGTCTGGTTAATATCAAATCCTGCATTCTCCAGACTGTCATACAGATCCTGGTTATTGCTGGTATCAAAGCCGCCGGAACCGGACCCGCCATAAGACAGATTTACGCTGTTTTTTCCAAAAACGCTGATTTTTGCTCCTTTTTGCAGCGGCAATGTTTCCGCCTCATTTTTCAGGAGCACAAAGCCCTCCTCTGCCGCGCGCAGATTCACCTCCTGCGCATTCTGGAACGCTTCTTCCTTTGAGGAAGCATTTGTTGCCGGATACATGGATATCACATCCGTATTATAAACAGGGCGCACCCCGCCGAACACGGTATCTGCAAGGCCGCTGAAGGAATGATAGGCAAGGTAATTGCCCGCACCAAGGGCGCTGCCGATCAATACCGCCGAAATCCCCCACGCCAGTACCGCTTTCGATTTTTTCATTTTTTTCGTCTTTGCAGACATTTTCTTCACCTCTCATAATCACACGCGGCATATGCCGTGCGGATTCTGCCGCCTCTTGCATATGCCGCCATGCCCTTTTACAATTACTTCTGGTAATTTTCCGTCATCGGCAGTCCGTGATTTTCATCCCAGATTACCACTGCAGTCGTTGTGATCTTAATGCAGTCAACAATCGGTGCATTTGCCTTAAAGGTTGTACCCGAAACAGCATTGTTGTTGTTTGTCACCAGCTGAATCAGATTTTCGCCTTCCTTCAGGCTGACCCCGCTGATTTTGATAAGATCATCACAGGGTGTAATCGCTGTTGCTGTATCCGCCTCAACCGTCACCTGCGGGAACGTCAGAGCTTCGCCGTTTACAAGTACCTGATAGTCATTGCTGTCATAGCTCATGGTGACATATTCGCCGGCAATGCGGACCGTAAGCTCTGCATCATCCACATCCATATCGGAAGCCACATAAAATTCCAGTGAAATTCCCGACTCATACAGATAACCTACCATACGGTCATTGCTTGCTTCCACACTGTCATTGAAAATAATCATGCTTTCTTCCTGCGCGGAACCGGAATAACTCGGTCCGATTTTTCCGGAAAGATCAGTATCCTCCGCCTCAAACACCCAGGTCTGCGCATCCGTCGCTGTCTTTGTCCACTGCGCTTTGATCGTGGTATCGGCGGTAACCGGAGCGGAGAAATCAAAATCGTTTCCATCTTCGCCAACCCATTTTTCAAAGCTGTAGCCTGTGCGCTCCGGCGTATTGGAGGGCTGTGCCACACACGCCCCGCTTTCCACCGGATAGGTGTACTGGCTCAGCGCTGTTCCATAGTAATCATAATCAAACGTTACATTGACAAGCTCTGCTCCATCCTTCACCCACAGTGCATAAACATTTTCATCCTCCTGCACGCCGGCGCTGAAATCATACAGATGGGTATAATCGTTGTCTGCATACCATCCGGAAAATACATATCCGTCTCTTGCCGGTTCCTCCGGCTCTTTGGCAGTATCTCCCTTTGAAACCTCCTGCACCTGGTCATCGCATCCTTCTGCAATGAAGGTCACATTGCACATGCCGGCAACTACCTCCACCTTAAAGGTCAGCTTTGCTCCTTCATATTTCATCTGCACATTTTTCGTATTTACGCTTTTCATAGCAGGCGCTTTCATGGTAATCGCTTCATCCGTCATGGAAATGTAGCCTTCGCTGCCATCCTCATAAATAATTTTGACGATACCGCCCTCTGCACTGAATTCTTCTCCTACAAGATAGACCGTCTTGTCCGGAAGCTGATAAACTTCAAGCTCCTTCACCTCTTTGGAGGTATCCGGTCCCGGCAGCTCATCCGCCGCCATCGCAAAAGACGACATCATACAAAGCACTGTTACAAGCGCCAGACCAGTCCGGCTAAAAGCCTTCAAAAATTTCTTCATACCTTTTCCTTCTTTCTTGATTTTCAAACAGTTGTGACGTTTGGATTCCAAAGGTCATGTTTTTCATGCAGGCATGACCTTTAGATCCAGTATCACAGTTACTCAGCGATTGTAAGCGTTACGGTCGTCGGAATCTGTACAAATGCCGGTGAGCAAACATTTATATTATTCGGGAAAGCAGAACCAAATCCGCGGGAAAGCGGCAGATTTAAGGTAACGCCAAATTCAACCGTTCCCGCCTGAGCCGGTGTGCCGGAAATCTTCAGACCGGTATTTACGTCATAGCTGTAACCGGAATCCGTCATGACTTTTTCTAAAGTAAGACCGTATTCCGCCAGCTTCGCGATATCTTCGTCTGATACCGTATAGCCGTATTCAAACGCCTTGTAATAATTGCCAGCCGCAATATCCGCCAGTTCAATCATACGGGTATCTGTGGACTGTGAATTTGTGGACGGGATATGTCCCACTGCTTCATAGCCGTTTGCTCCATAAGGCTGCTCTGCGTCAACCCAGTACCAGTTAATAATATTGAAATCACCGCTTACTGCATCGCCGGTACCCGGAATTTCTACCGGACCGCCAAAAAGCTCAGCCGTTGCCGAAGGCACTCCGTTTCCATCGTTATCGATAACACCATTCGTATAATTGCCGAGCATCGTCACCAGTGCCTGATACGGATAAGACGGGACATCAATCGTAATTTCTGCCGCTTCACCCGTTTTCAGTTCTGTGGAAGACACATGAATCGGATCAATTACCTTCACATCTACATTTGCTTCCATCGTAATATAGCCATCAATGCCAGTGAGAACAACGCCTACCGTGAATTCCGAGATGTCCTGGGAACCGTCCGCTGTGATAACTCCGCCCTCTAACGTAAAGCCCGCCGGGAGCTCTGCTCCTTCTGCCAGACTTACCTCTGTAAAGTCAACACCTTCAAAGTTAATTGCCAGAGACTGTACTACATGAGCGTCAAAGGTCATTACCGCATCATCCAGTGTCGTATAACCATTGCGGATAGCATTTCCATTGCTGTAATTCCACAGCATTTCCTGCGCGCTCTTACGAACCGCCGCGTAATGTGTCTGGGAAGCAAAGGTACCTTCGCCGCCATCAGAAACCAGTACACAGTTATCCTCTGCGCTCCAGGTTCCCACCTCAAGGTCAACTACCGGAAGGGTCGAACCGGAACCAAGGATCTGGTTATTTCCCTGACGAACCATTAAGTCGATCGGGCAATAGGTTCCCTGCCATGCGTCCGTTTCAAAAATCGCCCGGTTATCCCACTCATCACGAACCAGCGCTTTCACAGCCGGATTAAGCTGGGAATTGATATTTCCAAGACGGTTGAAGGAACCCATAACACCGGTCGCATTTCCTTCCTTCAGAGCAGCTTCAAATGGTCTTGCATAAATTTCACGGATTACCTGCTCCGTTGCCCAGGTGAATACGCCGCCGTTAAGGTCGCGGTAGGATTCCTGGTCATTCAGCATCATATGCTTGATTTCACAGGTAACACCCTTAGAGGTAACGCCCTTTGCCACTGCAGCCGCAAACGCGCCGCCGTGCATACCATCCTGGCTGTAATACTCTACGTTACGTCCGGAAAGCGGGCTTCTGTGAATGTTCATTGCATTGCCCTGCCAGTAGGAGCAGCCCTTAAACAGCGCTTCATTACCCATCATAACACCAACGCGCTCCGCCAGCTCTACATTAAAGGAGGCTGCCAGAATCGGCGGGCACGCCCACATGGTTCCGCCTGCAAGCTGCAGCGGTGTTTCGTCAGCGCCTGCTCCTTCTATACCGGCAAACGGAAGAGAAACTACGCCTCCGCCATTGCGGACCATATCCGTGAGTTCTTCCCAGGTAAACTGATTCATAAAAGCTTCCCATTTCTGAGAACCTTCGTCATCGCCCTGTACTACCGCTCCGTCTTCCACATCCAGCGTGAAATCTATACCCGTCATATCCTGGATGGTAATTTCCGCTTTATCTTCCTCGCCGCGCGCGGTCGCCTGCGTCCAGGTGGACGGGATGCCGCCCTCGTCTACATACCAGTCTTCATAGCCCTGGTCCATGTATGAGCGGTACGTGTACTGATTATCTATCATTTCCAGATAATCGCTGTCGATGGTGCGGTCTTCCACAGAGGAAACCTCCGGCTGGACCATTCCCGTTGCTCTGGAAATGGTATGATCCAGAAGAGAATCGTTTACGGTCGTCCAGTCATCTACAAACAGCGGGGTAATCTCGTTGCCGGTCGTATAATCATTGGTGCAGAGGATGCCTTCGTCAACAGTGTATGTTTTTTCCAGCACTACATCGTGAGAATTGCGGCGCGCCGTAATTTCATAGCTGCCTGCCTCCAGCTCGTAGCCAGCAAATTCGTTTGCGTTTGCGTCGTTCCAGTCGAAGGACGCCATATCCTGTGCCACCCACTCTATCGTAACAGTCTGACTTTCTCCCGGCTGCAGCAGGTCTGTCTTTGCAAAGCCAACCAGATTTGCGGAGGCTTTCTCAATTCCGCCCGGTGTATACGGCGGATTTGCGTAAATCTGGACCACATCCTTGCCAGCCGTATCGCCGGTGTTTGTCACCTTTACCTGCATCGCCATCTTCTGCCATGCGTCAGAAATGGTGCTTTCCTCATTATCAACCAGCTCCCAGTCGAAGGTCGTGTAGCTTAATCCGTAACCGAAAGGATACAAAACATTTTCATACGCTGCATCTTTTTCTTCCTCCGCCGCATCGTCATAAGCAGTTTCATAATACTTATATCCCAGATAGATGCCCTCGCGGTATTCCAGATTGGCATAAATCGTAGCATTTCCATCCTCTGTATAGAAATAAGCATCTGTGCCGTTCTGCTTCTGCTGTCCGAAATTTGTCCAGGTCGGACCTTTTGTGAAATCTTTTTCCCACACCTCTACCGTATGTCCGCTGGGGTTGACGTCTCCATTTAACAGTTGTCCAATCGCTTCAATCGCATTGTTTCCGGTATTTCCAACCCAGAAAATTGCGTCAACGCCATACTCTGATTCTGCCTTTGGCGCCGCCAGCTCCGGAATCTGTAAAATGTTGGAAGAGTTGATCAGCACGATGATCGGCTTGTCCGGATAGTTTTCCTTAACGTGCTTTACCAGTGCTTTCTCATTGTCGTCCAGCATCATCTCATGGTCGGCAGGGTCCGAGTGACCGGCTACATTGCTTGCCGCTTTATCAATAGCTTCTGAACCAGTCCGCGAGAACACCAGAATCGCCGCATCGCCATAGCCATTGTAGGTACTTACTGTCGCGTTCGAGTAGTACTCCATCGGAAGCTCATTGTCCGTGGTGCCAAGCGCTTCGTGCTTCGTGTAGAGATCCACCAGTTTGGGGTTTACCTTAAAGCCCGCCTGTTCCATTGCCATCTGCAATGTACTTTCCTCCAGACCGTTCGCTCCGGTAGAACCGGCGGCTGAACCGACCGTGGACGCTACCAGATTCACAGAATGCATACCGAATAAGGAAACATAGCCGCCCTTTTTCAGAGGCAGTGCATTGTTCTCATTTTTCAGCAGGGTAAAGCCTTCCGCCGCCGCTTCGATTGCCAGCTCGCGCGCCGCAAGCTGCTCATCTTCCAGTGTCGCATAATCTGTATAATACTTGCCGCCTGTGCCGGCAAAACCGTAGGTATTCCCCTCCGGCACTACTGTTTCTGCCATAACCGCAACCGGATTTGTCATCATAACGGCTGCTGCCAGAACAGAAATCTGTTTTCTCATTTTTTTCATTCTCCCAGAACTCCTTCCCCATTTTTTATTTCTGTTTAAAAATCAGCTTCATGATCGGGTAAAATACCCAGAAGGAAATCGCACAGTTGATGATCATTGTGACGATATCCGCCAGCGTCGTGCCGGTGCCGCTTCCCATCCGTTCTATCAGGAACCGGTACAGCGGCGCTTTATAGACGCCCTGCAGAGCCGCCGCGCCGATGGTAATGATGACATATGCCAATACGTACCACGCCGCTGCCTTCCAGACATTTCCCGTCGCCTTAAAGGTCACTTTTCTCTGTGTGACAAAATTAATTACCTGGGCAATCGCCATTGTCAGCTCCACCGCCGCAAAGTAGGCGAGACCGCCGCCTCCGCCCTCCGCGATGGACCCGGACGCATAGTCGAAGATGTAATAGGGCGTCCCGTTTACATTCTGCCCTACCTGCAGCACCTGGAAATTCACATCCACCATAGAGGTCATTCCGAATATCCATTTAAAAAACGGCATCAGGATAAGCTGCAGCACTGTCACGCCATTGCAGACGATGAAAAACATCAGAAACTGCGCGATGCCCGGATGCCGGCTGTCAAAAGACCGCCAGGCTGTTTTTACGCTCTCCATAGTTCACCCCCTCTTTACCAATTCATGTTTTACGGGTTCCAATGTCATGTTTTTTCACGCAAGCGTGAAACACATGACCTTTGAACCCTGGGCATCATATTAATTCCAGTTCCAGGAAATCCAGCGCGCCCTCGCCGCGGAAACGGAAATACAGGGCGCTCACGCCGTCCTCCGTCGCTGCGGTTTCGGAGAAGCGGTGCCAGTCGTTTGTGCGCACCAGAACCGGTATGCTGCAGATCAGCTTCTCAAATCCCTCGTCCGCGGCAACCTCCATGCAGCCTTCCGCGTTTCCACGCACATGAACCGCAATCTGCTCCAGACGCCACAGGGAAAAGTATTTAAATCCTGCCACGGCGCCGTCCCGCATATTTGCAATATACTGGCGCGCTGTTTTGTCGCCGTCCTTTTCATCCTGCGTAAAATACGGATGAGCCTTCAGCCTTTTTGCCGGACTGCTCCCGTCGTATCTTCCGCAGCCTTCCGCCGACCACAGATTGCAGGCGATTCTTGCGCCATAGACGCCTCTTCCGCGCAGGGGAACACCGTTCAGGCCGCAGCTTGTCATCTCCGCCTGCGCAAAACCGCCGTCCGGAAGTCTCTGCAGACGCTCCGCGCATGCCTGCCTCGCATAGGAACTGCGGTTTGTCTGCCGGTGATAGAAAATATAAAATTCCTCTCCGATCCGCAGCATCCCGCCGTGCGTGTTACCGAGATAATTGCGCGCGCTGCGCTCATCCTCCCGCCCGTCCAGAAAGACATCCCCGTTGCTTACCAGCGTGCCCCCGAAGGCAAAGCCACCGGTCGGACGGTCGCTCACCGCATAACAGAGCTCATGATTATGCCTGGAAGAGTAGACGAAATAGTATTTTCCGTCATACTTCCGCATGGAGCTTGCCTCAAAAAACTCATGGTCTTTGAAGGATCCTTCCCCTTCCTTCGGAAAAAGCAGCGTCTCCGACACCTTAATCGTTACCATATCGCGCTCCAGCTCCAGCACGTACCCGCCCTCAAAACGCAGCTTCCTGCCGCCAGTCACAATAGATGGAACCGGGGTATAAAATCCCGAATAGAGATAGATTCTTCCGTCTTCATCCACGAAAACAGCCGGATCAAATGGAAAAGAATCCCCCTTCCTGCGTCCCCATATTGTGCCGTCGGCATAGTGGACATGCCCGTAATATGCGTATGGTCCCTGCGGCCTGTCACTCACTGCAACCCCCATGATTCCCATAAAATCAAAGGCATAATAAAGATAGTACCTGCCGTCCGGTCCCGCCGTCACATCCGGAGCAAACAGAAGGCGTAAACCCAGTCTGTTTTTCGGATCCTGGTTCTTCCTGTAGATAACGCCCTCATACCGCCAGTCGCTCAAATCCTCAACCGGAGCCGACCAGCAGACGTAATCATTCATGCAGAACATCGGCGCCCCAAAGCGGTCATGCGAACCGTACACGTAAACGCGATCTCCGAAAACGTACGGCTCTCCGTCCGGTATGTATTCATATTCCGGAAGATATGGATTCACTGCCTGTCTTTTCACATTATCCCTCCCCTCTTTTTTGGTTTCTGGGAGTATCTTACCATACATTTTCCGACGTGAACCGCGCGTTGCATAATCGGTATTTTTATTTCCCAAGCGGCAGCATCACCTTTAAAATAAACCACTGTTCCTCCACCGCCGCCATCATGGACCCGCCATATTTCTGCGCCAGATAACGGATGCTTTTCAGCCCGAAGCCATGCTCGTCGCGGCCTCCCTTTGTCGTTACCGGAAGTCCGTTGGCAAACCGCAGGCTCTCCTCCAGATAATTTTCCACGCGGATCAGCACAAACTGGTTCATTTCCGATACAGAAAGGTGGATCAGACGTTTTTCCTCCGGCTCAATAAACAGCTCGCACTCGATCGCATTATCCAGCGCATTGCCAAAAATCGTGCAGAGATCCATCACAGAAATTCCCTCCAGCAGCCTCCCGTCTGCCACGCAGGTCAGCGTAATTTTATGCTGCGCGCAATACATGCCCTTTCCGGTAAGAATCGTATCCAACACACTATTTCCAGTCTTATACTGCATCTCATAATCCCGGATCTCACGCTCCAGCTCATCCAGATACGCGTTCTTTTTCTCCTGATTCTCTTCGCTGCGCAAAACTGCTATCTGATGCTTCAGATCATGATATTTCCGGTTGATCATATCAATGTTCTCGCGCGACTGCTTATACTGTGCATACTGTGTCTTTAAAACCGTATACACAGATTCCAGTTCAAGCTGTACGTGATGCTCGCTGCACTGACGCTGATAGGCAAGAAAGATCGCAAAACCTCCCACGCCGGTCATAGTGCGGATATGAAACGCCTCCTTCGCAAGAGAGGTGCTGAACGGCGTGTCCGAAAAAATATAGCTTAAATTGCTCAGCGCAAAGGTAATCGCGGCGATCAGAACAGAGGTGAGCATTTCCCGCATTGTAATCTCCGTCCACTGATGACTCCTTGCGCTCTGAAACCAGTAAACGCCCGCAAAAAGAGCGCCGTACACTGCCAGCATGAAAAACACGGACGCCGTATTTCCTGCAAAGACTCCGCCCTCCGCCGCAAAAAAGTAATAGAGCTGCCATTCCAGCGCCGCCGCCACCTCCGCAAGCATAAACGAGAACGCCAGCCAGTAACCCGCCGCCGTCCGCCCCATGTTGCAGCAGCCTGTGATCATGCTATACATCACAAAAGTCGCAGCAAGCATTCCCGGGATCCAGAATATCACGTTAATCACGCCAAGCGCATGCTGCAGAAGTAAAAGTAACGCCAGCGCGCCCAGGCAGATTGCCGCTTCCCTTTTTTCCGGACGCAGCGGCAGATGATGCTCCCGGCGGTACAGGCAGATGCAGACCACGCAGGACAGCCACTCTGCAATCGCTGTATAGGCTTTGGGGATATCCGGCACCATACCGATCACGCCGCTCATTTCATCGCCTCCCCCATATACGCCACCAGCGCCTTTTTCAGGTCGCTCTTTTTCGCCCGGCTGACCGGAATGTTCTTATCGCCAAGCAGGACGTCGTCCTTTTCAATTCCGGTGACAAAACGCAGATTTATTAAGTAACATTTGTTGCAGCGAAAAAAATTAGCACTGCCAAGCTCCTTTTCCAGCTTTCCGATACTGGCAGTCGTCGATTCATACTGCGCGTCCTTTGTGTGGTAGGTAAGGCGGTGCCCCTGGCTCTCCACCCAGTAAAGCTGAGACGCCGGGATTTTATAAACGCCGTTCTTTGTGTTTATCGCAACATAATGCTCCTCCCGCTTTTTCATCCGTCCCATTGCACGCCTGATCCTCTGGCTGAACGCAAAGTACGAAATCGGCTTCAGCACATAATCAAGGGCATCCACCGCATAGCCGCGGATCGCGTACTGCGCCATATTCGTGATAAAAATAATGATCACCCGCGAATCCTGCTTCCGGATCTGCTCAGCCGCCGCCATGCCGTCCATAAAGCGCATCTCAATATCCATCAGGATCAGATCAAACTGCCCGCGGTAATTTTCGACGATCTCATCCCCGTCAGAGTAAGCTGTCACCTGAAGCGGCTCCCGGTATTCCTCCTCGTATTTTTTCAAATACTCCCGCAGCCGTTTGGTGTAGCCAGGATCATCCTCCACAATCGCAACTGAAACCATAAGCATTCCCTCCGTTTCTTTTTATCTGGATTGTATCTGCCTCACACGTCTCCCGCAAGGTTCTCAGCTTAATCCGCAGTTTTCACAGCTTAATCGGCACAAAAAAAGAACCCCGCTTTGAGGTTCTCTCCTGATTTTATGAAATTTGTATCCATTTGTTTCCCGGCTCATGAAGCAGTACTCTGAACAGGAATCATAATATCCGTCAGAAAGATATCCGCCTCCGTCTGCATCTGCATATCCCCGCCATATTTTTCTGCAAGATAACGGATACTCTGCGTGCCATACCCATGATTCTGCCTGTCCTGCTTCGTCGTTTTTGGAATGCCGTCCTCAAAAATAACCGTATCCTGGTAATAGTTTTCCATATGGATAAAGCCCAGCCCGTTCTTTTCCGTGACGGTCATGGAAATGATCCGTTTATCCGGTTCGGCAAGCTTCCCCGCCGCCTCGATTCCGTTATCCAGAAGATTGCCAAACAGCGTGTAGATATCCTGCTCTTTCATAAACGACAGTATTTTTCCATCCGCAATGCAGGTAAACTCGATATTATTGCTTTGACACAGCAGATTTTTATTTGCAAGCACCACATCCAGCGTGCTGTTTCCCGTGTGAAAACCAGATTCGTATACATCCACTGCTGCACTGATCTCCTGCAGTTCTTCCCGGCTCACCAGTTCTGTCAGTCCTTCCAGATAATATTTTAAGTCGTGACACTTCCGGTTGATTACTTCCGTAACAGCCCTTTCCCGCTGATATTTTTCCTGTTCCTTATCAAGGAGCTGCCTTATCATCATTTGTTCCCTCCGGGCAGCGCTCTCACGGAATCTGCTCACACTTACGATCAGCGCAAGCACCGATATCATGATCGACATCAAATGCGTACAGATTATTAACGTCTCATTACCTGTTTCAAAATAAATGTCCACCATCTTCAGGCTGAGGACAATATCTGCCGAAATCACGAAAAAAGCAAGGATGACCAACACACTGTCTTCCCCCTGCATATCTTCATCATTATAAGTTCTTCCCCGCAATGCAAGAAAATAGCCTGCCAAAAATACCACTGCGATCGTAGCATATAGTATGATTTTCTGCTGCCATCCATCGGGAATGCCCAGAAGCAGACAGATAATGCTGTGGCTGCGCTGCGCAATGTGTTCCAGGCAGTAAGCCGCTGTCACACAATACAAGGCAGTAAGCGGGCGGCACTCAAACAGCAAAAGTGTCCATACAAAGGTAATGGCAAATGCCACCAGATACCCCGGCCACCCTCTGACAGTCCTTGCAAAAAATATTGTGCCCCAGCTAAACATCACTAATGTATACAACAATATTTTTAACCATAACATTGGCCTTTTTTTCAGATTATGGCCGGCACTCATCACTCCGATGCACATGCTGAGAAAGAAACCCAGGTCATCCCTAATAAAAGAAGCGATCCAATCTTCAAGCATTATTTTTTCCCGATAATCTTCCTATATAATAGCTATGGCACGCCTCCAGAAATTCCTGCTTGCGCAGCCTGCTGATAGGAAGTTCCTTTCCATCAATCATCACATATTGCCTGTCCACGCGCTCGATATGCCGGAAATTCACGATGTAGGAGCTTCCAAGGCGAAAAAACTCCTTTTCCGGCAGCAGATTTTCCACCTGTTTCAGCACGCCGTAGGTCTCATAATCGCCGTTTTCCGTGTGGTAGATAATATGATGTTTGTAAATTTCAATGTATTTGATGGAGGATGCCGAAATCCGGATGGAATACTCTTTCAGTTCCAGCATCACTTCATCCTCCCTCAGCTTTGCGCACTGCCGGATCGCCCGCTTCATTTTCAGCGCAAACGCCGGGTAGCGGATCGGCTTCACCATATAATCCAGGGCGTCCACCTCATATCCGTTTACCGCATACTGCATCAGATGCGTGATGAAAATCAGAACCACAAGCGGATCTTTTTCCCGCAGCTTTTTTGCAGCCTCCATACCGTTGCCGTCCGGCAGCTCGATATCCAAAAACACAATGTCATACTGGAAATGATAATTTTCCAGAAACGGCTCAAGCTCCGTAAACCACACAGGTCTGACCGATTCCTCATTCTCCGCGGAAAAACGCTCCAGAAACTCCGAGAGCCGCTTCGCGCTTGTCTTTGAATCCTCCACTATCGCTATACTCAACATTTTCCTACACAACCGCCCCAATGATCATTTTATCCCAAACAACGATTTCGTGAACGTCAATCTCCTTTATCTTAGCATGAATCAACGGGTTAGGCAAGCTGACGCAATTCCTTTTCTTCAACAGCCCTTTCCAGAGATATGGATATATTGGACATTCATTCAGAAGAATCGTCCATGTTTCCCTCCTGTTCTCATAAGGCTCTCCTCATTGTTGACAAACTCCTATATTCTGTTAAAATAATGTGAAACAACTGTATCAAATAAAAGCTTATCCAACAAGATATGGACATGAAATAAAAAAGTTTATATTGTATCAGAATATGGGGATACAATGGATTTGAATGAGACAGACTACTACATTTATAAGAATATATACAAAAGCTTTAAGTATTTTGGGGAATGTGGAAAAAAGAAGATGTGGGGAGTATTGCGGGGATGTTCTGTACAATGTGCGGCATTTCCTACATGGAATGGAAAAATATCAATATTTATGAATTAAGAGGTATTTTATGAAAATTATAATACTATCCTTAGTAATTGGATATCTATTTGGCAGCTTTTTAACCGCAGAAGCAGTATCTTATAAATATCTTGGAAAAAGCATACAGTCCGTCGGAACCGGCAATCCGGGAATGGCGAATGTAATGTCACAGATTGGGAAAAAACAAGGATTTCTCGTCCTTATCGGGGATATTTTAAAAATACTTATCGCGATGATTCTCGTGTGGATAATCACAGGGCAAACAAATACGGACCAGATTATTCTATATACTGGATTTGGTGGGATCCTCGGACATAATTACCCTTTTTGGCGGAAATTTCACGGCGGAAAGGGCGTAACTGTTACATGTACCTGGCTGATTGTATGGATGCCATTATGGGGAACTCTGTGCTGTCTGGCTGGCGGTATCATTACATTATTAACGGGATACCTGCCTCTTGGAGCTATTCTGATTCCTCTGATTGCTATACCATTTGCTTTTTGGCAAAAAGGTACTATTGGCGGATGTATTTTAATTCTGGCTTCTCTCATTATGCTCACAAAACACTATCACGGACTAATACGAATCATCCGGGGAAAAGAAACTAAGAAATTCCGATGAAATAAGGTATGTTCTGTACTTTCCCCCGTCATTTTAAACAAACCTCCCGCTCTCATCCCATCAGATCCGCCGCGAACAGTGCGGCTCCCAGAGCGCCGCACAGCTGGGCCTTATCATTGATGAGCAGCGCGGCTCCCAGCTTTTCCTCCAGCGTTTTGACGAGTCCCCGGTTTTTGGAGACGCCTCCCGTCATCATATAGGGAGCCTCTCCTCCCACGCGCTTTGCAAGAGCCGCGGTCTTAACAGCAACCGCCTTGTTCAGGCCGTGTACGATATCGTCCGTAGCTTTATTCTGTGCAATCAGGGACACAACCTCTGATTCCGCAAAAACGGTACACATGCTGGAGATCGTAATGTCCTCCCTGTAATCAAGTCCTTTAAGGCTCAGCTCCTCCAGGCTCATTTCCAGGGTACGCGCCATCATTTCCAGAAAGCGCCCTGTTCCCGCGGCACACTTGTCATTCATAACGAAATTCACCACGGCGCCGTTTTCATCGACCCGGATGACCTTGCTGTCCTGTCCGCCGATATCGATTACCGTGCGCACGGACGGGTCGAGATAATGCGCTCCGCGGGCATGGCAGGTGATTTCCGTGATGCTCTTATCGCCGTCCTGGATCGCCGTTCTCCCGTAACCCGTCGTCACCAGGGCGTCTATATCCTCCCGGACAAGACCCGCGCTCTTCAGCGCCTCCTCCAGCGCCCGCTCCGCGCCGATCGCCGCGCCTGCGCCCGTCGGCAGAATGATTCCCGTCACAATTTCCCTGTTTTTATCCAGAATGACAACGTCGGTGCTGGTAGAGCCGCTGTCAATTCCCGCCACATATCCTTTTCCCATGGTCTTTTCTTTTCCTTTCTTCAAATCCGGAGCCAGGCTTTCCGCGAATGCTTCCAGCCGGGTGGAAAGCTGACCGCTGCTCTGAATTGTATAATCCGATTCAATTTTTAAGATTGGTACAGCGGCATGATTTTTTATCTCCGCGTATTCAAAGCTGTAAAAATCGCAGAATTTTACTGTATGATAAATGATTCCCCGCAGGTCGGGGTCCTGGTAAAGCTGCTTTCGTCCCGTGCTGTCCATCATGCGCATACAGGGAAGCTGATGAAGAAGCTCTCCTGCATACCACTCCATGAGCGCGTCAAAATCCTCCGTCTCCGGCGGCGTCCCGCTTCCGGCAGAACGGTTATAAACGCAGGAATCATTTTCCACAGGAAACGGCATGGCTTTCTGTGTCATCTCAAAAAGCTCCGTTCCCATACGAGCCCCCAGCACGCTGATGTGGGGTTCCCTCTCCTTCTGCTGCGGCCGGAACGCGCGGCGGAACCTTTCCGCCTGAAAGGACGTGCCGCGATATTCCCCATAAGCCTTCGCCAGCGCCTTCAGCTGCCGCACCGTCCGCTCCCTGCTGCATTCGCTGTCGGAATGAAGCATGTCTATCATATAAAGAAAATCCAGCCTGCCGCTGCTCTCCAGCACATCACAGACACTGCGTATGGTATCGCAGCAGTTGACCAGGACGAGTTCCTTTACCTTTCCCTGCATAACCGCCTCCAGCAGCGCCTTTCCGAATCCGCAGAGGTTTGGATGGGCAATCTGGTCCGCCAGTTCGAAGCCTTGCGGCATTTCATTCATATTGACGCACTCCGCGCCGAGCGCCGTCAGCAATTCTATGGGCGTATATTTACAGACATAATACGTCTTGTTCATTTGCTTTTTCCCTCCTCAAGCATTTCCAGAAACGCTCCCAGTCTGGTAGCCGTCTGGCCTTCCCCTCCATGACTTCTGTCGCAGCCGTCGCCATCCAGAATCAAAAGAGGAATTCCCGCCTCCTCAAATTTTTTCTTCGCCAGCTGGGAGCCTCCCAGCGTGTGCTTACAGCCCCAGTGTCCAAACCACACGGCTCCATCCGCGCCCGCCTCCCTTGCATGACGGATTCCTGCCTCGATCCGGCGCAGTACGCCGCCGTTCAAGCTGTGGTAAACCATCCGTTCAGCCATAGCCTCATATGGTCTGTCCGGATTAAATTCTCTTCCCTCCAGATCAAAGGTCTGGAAAAGCTCGCAGCCGACAATCTGCGCATTTTCATTTAAAAGAAGCTCTTTTTTCACTGCGTCGGACCAGAAGGGAATCGTGTGCATCCAGTAAATTCTTTTTCCGTGCGCCTCCGGTGCAGCGCTGATGTCCCGAAGCAGCATTTCCGTATATTTTTCCTCCTCCGGGGTTCCCAGAAGAAGATGACTGGTCATACCACCGTAGAGCGGAGTGACCAGATCCGTGGGAACATACCGGTCCGCCCGTCTGAGCTGACACTGATGTATATTTTCCAGGGTAGCCCTGCTTCGTTTCAGACGCTCTTTAAGAGCGGATTCACTTATCTTTTTTCCCGTGTTTTCTTCCAGAAAAGCAGCCAGTTCTCTTAGCTGTTCTGCCACGTACCGCACGTTTTCTGCGTTCTGCTCGAAGGGAACGTCTATGGCAAAGGCGGGCACGTCGAACAGCTCCGCCAGATACCGGAAGGTAAGAAGATTCGCGTCGCAGACAAGATTCGTATATACGATGCATTTCGGTTTCGGCAGAATTCCTCTTTTTGCCGCGCCGATAAAGGTTTTATGATAGCTGCAGAGGGTTTCGGAAAGCCCCTCGTTTTCCGCCTGCTGAAGACAGGCCCTCTCCGCCTGGGAGCCGGAGAGGTAACAGGAAAAGCTTTCCACATTATACGGCCCAAGTCCCACCTCCTGCAAAAGCTCGCAGGGCGTAAATACGCTCACGATGGCGGATTCCTGCGGTCTCTGAAGCGGCCTCAGCATAGTATCCATCATCAGACGCGCCAGATACTGGTCTGCCGGCAGGAGCCGCTTATCCGGCGCAAACTGAAAACGCAGCCTTTGCGCTTTCCAGCCTGTTTTCAAAAGCCATCTGGCCATACCCTGACGGCTTTCGCTTAACTGCTCTACGCAGTGTCCAAATGTTTTTACAACTTCCATTTCCTAACTCCTTCTGGTCAGAAGGCTTATATGCCCTCCACCCTTTCGCACGCCATCTCCGATGCTCAGATCACATCACAAGGAAAGTACAGGTTCCCGGCATCAGCCGAACAACTCCTGCAATAAGACATCAACCGCTCATCGACACTTCGGATGATATTCGGACTGTCTGTTTTTAATTCCATAAAACGTGTCATACCAAAGCGAACCTTCTTCTGCAGCTTTCAGACACCCCTAAGCAGGATGCCAGCTCAGTATCTTTTTCTCTTATTCTACGACAACAGCCGAAAAAATGAACACAATAATTATACGCAATATTTGCCTTATTGACAACAATCAGTTTATTTTTAAAATTCTTCTTACTGGCCGCAAAGGGCCACAAAACCCGCATGATGATACCTGCACAGCATGGAAATGTATTTTTTCGCATCCTCACGGCTCATCTCATGACGCACTACCTCAAAAATCCCCTCAAAAAAGGACGTATAAACCATGTGATACAAATCTCTTGTCATTCCATTTTGAAGCTCCGGCGCACCCCCGGTCACCTCCATCCATTTCCATGTATATTCTTCTTCAATGGAAACCATCCAGTCCACAAAATTCTGGAACCTGGTTCCGTAGGAAGCATCCAGCAGCAGGCGAAAGGTGTTGAAATTATCATAGATGTAATCAACCATATGAAGCATCTCTCCTGCTGAATACTGCCCCACCTCCCGGCGCTGCGTCTCCGCATCAAAAGAATGAAATGTCTCCTGAATATTCTGGAACATCTCCTTCATCTCATTTACAACCGGCTCTACAATGGCAGAAAACAGCCCTTCCTTGTCCCCAAACCGCACATAAATGGAATTGGTGCTCGTCTCCGCTTTTTCTGCAATGGTGCGCAAAGAAGCGTCTGTATATCCTTTTTCTAAAAACTCTTCCATCGCGCATTCCAGGATCCTTTCCCGTACACCCTCCACACGTTTTCTCATGTTCTCACCCTTTTCAAAACATCGTTTCATAACTATGCTGTGAAACATATCACAGAATCATACACCTGTCAAGATAAATCTGAAATAATTTTCGTCCAACTATAAATCTGAAATAATTTTCGTCCAACAGAAAAACCGATGACCAGTTTGTAATCACTGATCATCGGCTCCATCCTTTTTATCCCCGGTTATTCCGGCCGCAGCTGTTTTCGCGGACATTCACAAAGCTGCGGTAGATTCCCTGTTCTTCCATCAATGTTTCATGGGTGCCGGATTGTGCGATCTTTCCGTCCGAGATTACGAGAATCTGGTCAGCATTTCGGATCGTATTCAGACGATGGGCGATCACTAACAATGTCTTGCCTTTTACCAGCTCATTAATCGCCTCCTGAATATAGCTTTCATTATCCATATCTACGCTTGCTGTCGCTTCATCCAGAATAACGATCGGCGCATCTTTCAAAATGCAGCGGGCGATAGAGATTCGCTGCTTTTCGCCGCCGGACAGGCTCTGGCCGCCCTCACCGATGACTGTCTGGAATCCGTCCGGCAGCGCCATGATAAAATCATAGCAGCGGGCTTTTTGGGCAGCCTCATAGACTTCTTCTTCGGCAGCGTCCGGTTTCCCCATGCTGATATTGTTGTAAATGGTATCCTGAAACAGATACACCCTCTGGAAAACCATGCTGATCTGTTCCATCAGTTCAGCGAGAGGCACATCCCGGATATCTGTCCCGCGGATTGTCACTTTGCTGGATTTCACATCCCAAAACCGCGCCAGAAGATTTGCAATCGTGGATTTGCCGCATCCGCTGCGGCCGCAGAACAGGACACATTTTCCATCGGCAATTTTCAGGCTGATCCCATGCAGACCGTCATGCTCCTGTCCCCTGCGGTCCAGCCCGTCCTCTGCACGGGGCACGCCCTCCGGGTGTCTGTCTCCCTCGGAGGCATTCCCATTATAAGAAAAGGATACGTTTTCAAATTCGATCACCCGATCGCACCTCCCCGCATGCATAATTCAAAAATAAAGAAAGAGACAGCAATCCCCATCGCCGCGAAGTCTGCACTCCCGCATTTTATCTGGACAAGGCAGGTTCGGGGATTGGGATTTTCGATCCCACGGGTAACAGAAGCGATAGAAAGCTCATCCGCCGCCCTGGAGGCCATCATCATCAGCGGGACATAGATACACTCTACCGTCATACCCGGATGGGAAAGGAATCCGCCCAGGGAGGGCGATACATCCCGCATTCTCATAGCGTCCTTAATAAAATGCCAGTCCTCCCGGATAGTCGGGATATAGCGCAGCATGACCGCAAATGTGATAACAAACTTTTTCGGGGCATAGATGCGGTTCATAGCGGATAAAAACTCGCTGACCTTCGTGGTAGACAGAACGATCCCTGCCAGCATCCCGCAGGCATAAACCTTATGAAACAGCCCAAGAAACGCAATAAACATGGTTCGCAGTGTCCCCGTCAGGACAGCCATGATCCAGACCGTCAGCACACAGATCACAGCATAAAAGCAGACTGCCTTCACAGAATATTTCCACTTGCCGCAAAGCACTCCTAATACGGCGATCAGCAGGACAAGCGTAAACTGATATTCGAGAGAAGGCGCAAACATGGAACTCAACACGCACATCAAAATAAGAAAGAGCTTCGTCCGCGGATCAAGCCAAAGCCCTTTCCGGGCGGTGTTCCCCAGCGTGCTGTAATCCCCGCTTAAAACAGCGGACATGCGCAATCCGCTTCGCTTCTTGCTCATGAACGTGCCTCCGTTGCAACTCCGGCAAACTGTTTTTTTAGCATTTTGCAGCCTGCAAATGCACTGATGGAAGCTGTCACGAGGAGAGCTGCAAACATTGCGATAAAGATTCCCGTGTTTGCGGTCGCCTGCATGGTGTCAATATAGCTCTGCTCGGTTCCGTTCCCCAGCATAGTCTGTGCCCAGCCCTGGGGATCAATGAAGAAAACAAGATACGACCCTGTTCCGCCCAGGGAGAAAAGGATATAGGACAGGCTGTTGATCTTCTTGCTCCTGTACTGCTTTGTACCAGCGACAAAATCAGCTGCGACAGCCATCATAAGATATCCCAGCGCAAACGCCCAGTGCATACCGGTGACAAACCAGATAATGGCTATAATAACGCCCATGATCGTGATACTCCAGCGCTTCTGCACTTTTGCGATCATCAGCAGATAAACCGGCCCGGCAAGCAAGGCGCTCCCGGCGGGCATGAAAAAGGTCAGCACCGGGTTGGTAGCAAAAAAGACGCCGCCCGCCATGATGAATACGAACAGAAGCGCAGTAAAAATTCCTGTTGTTACTAAGTCCCTGACTGACAATCCTGCTTTTGCATTTCCTTGATTACTCATATTTTTCCCTCCTGCTTCAAGAACGGTTGACCTACCGTCTGATATCTGTTATATTATGATTAGTTTACGCTAACCACGGTCTATATCATACTAACTTTCCGGACAGTCTGCAATACATTCCAGGCATCTTCGTCCCTTCGTTGCAAAGTTCTGTCCAATCGTTTCAAAGGAGGCCGTCACTTGAACAATAACATTATTGCGGATTACTATGGGCCGCTTTTAACGGATAACCATTTTATCCCGGCAGACGGCAGCAACAGCTTCAATTCTGCCGGACAATGCTGGCGGTTATCGCCTGAATTTGGGGAAGGCTTTTACTGGGTCTATGCAAAAAAGGATCTGTACGACATTAAAATCCACGATTTCTATTTTCACGAAGATTTCTTCATGAAGTTTAACCTGCCGGAAGCCCTAAGCATTACCCAGTATGAATCCATTTCCGGGGAGGAATTAAACCCCTACCGTCGGATGTCTGCGGGATGTATCAAAGCCTTTATCGGCGGTTATAAACCATACAAAGCGCTGATCCACAAAAAAATCCCCATCCGCTCCATCGGTATCGAAGTAATGCCGGCATACTATGAGGACTATCTT
Organism: Marvinbryantia sp.; assembly: GCF_047017445.1. Taxonomy (NCBI): domain Bacteria; kingdom Bacillati; phylum Bacillota; class Clostridia; order Lachnospirales; family Lachnospiraceae; genus Marvinbryantia; species Marvinbryantia sp. The sequence goes on from NZ_JBKXTT010000006.1 coordinate 76,733, forward strand.
CAAAAGCAATATCCGGGGGACTATATCAGCCCGCTTGCAGCTTTCCGGCAGATCGATCAGACAACGGACTTCCCGGCTATGGCGAAGCTGCTCCATGAGGTAAAGGTCTACCGTGGGGACGGGATTGCCGCAGGACTATTTTATGAAGCGAAAGTTGCCGAGACCGTATCCCTTGTAGTGGAAGAACAGGAAAAAATTCTATCCCGTAAAGAAAAACGTCTGTCCGATCAGGATATAGCGCAGCTGGAAAACGTGATTGCTTATCTCAATGACCACTATGCTTTTGATATTCCGTTAGAGCGGCTTGCCAAAATAGCCTGTATGGGAACCACCAAACTGAAAACATCTTTTAAGCAGCTGCAGGGCTGCACGATCACAGAATACATTCAGCAGCGCCGTATGAGCCAGGCGGAACATTTGCTGATAGACACGGATTTCACGATGGGGCAGATTGCGGAAATGATCGGCTACTCCACTTCCAGCCGTTTTGCAGAATTGTTTCGCAAAAGTACGGGACTTCTGCCCATTGAGTATCGGAAAATGGCACGGCGCAGATAATAAAGGCTTTCGTACACCTCAAATGTACCGAAAGCCTTTATCGTCTCCTTAGCATTCGCAAACAACAGATTGATTACCGGAACTGTTCAAATACTCGAAAAATCGGGCGTTCCCATAAGATCGTAGGGCGTCACCTGGTATACATAGTAATTGAGCCAGTTTGTATACATATTGTTAGCATGTGATCTCCACATCAGAAGCGGCGGATTCGCCGGATCGTCGTCACGGTAATAGTTTTTCGGGATTTCGATCGGAAGCCCTTTTCCGAGATCCCGCTTATACTCGCCGTCCAGGGTAACGCGGTCGTATTCAGGATGCCCCATCACAAAGATCTGCCGTCCGTCATGCGTCATCGTGAGAAACACGCCCGCCTCATCGGATTCCGCAAGCACCATCAGCTCTTTGCAGTTGTGGATATCCTCCGCCGAAATTTCTGTGTGGCGGGAATGCGGGGCGAGAAAAACATCGTCAAATCCGCGTACCAGCGGGATTTTGCGATTGGAAACCTTATGCCAAAAAAGTCCGAACATCTTCTTGTCCAGCATACGCTTTTTCAGACCAAAATGATGATACAGCCCCGCCTGCGCTCCCCAGCAAAGATGAATGGTGCTCGTCACATGCGTCTTCGTCCAGTCCATGATCGTCACCAGCTCATCCCAGTAGTCCACCTCTTCAAACTCCAGCTGCTCCACCGGCGCGCCGGTAATGATCATTCCATCGAACATCTTCCCCCTCACCTCGTCAAAGGTCACATAAAACTGATTCAGGTGACTTGTCGAGGTATTTTTTGACTGGTGTCCCGATACCATCATAAAGGTAATGCTGATCTGCAGCGGTGTGTTGGAGAGCGAACGCAGAAGCTGCAGCTCCGTCTCCTCTTTCAGCGGCATCAGATTCAAAATTGCAATTTCGATTGGACGGATGTCCTGGTGGACGGCGCGGTTCTCGTCCATCACAAATATATTTTCTCTCTCTAAAATTTCCTTGGCGGGCAATTCGCCCTGTACTTTAACTGGCATAGTAGATTCCTCCTATTATCCATGCTTTCCTTACGCAACGAGCGCATATTCGGAAACCTCCGGTTTCCTCATTGTTTGTTGCGCTCACATATGTCCTCCGTGAAATCCGGTTGGCTGCAAGCAGCCCCCGTATTTCCCGTTCGGCCATGCGCTCGTTGCTATGCATTCACATCAAAGGTGCAAAGAGCCGCAGCACTTTTCCTGCGATTCTGAAAATGAGCGGCTGCTTTTGATAAAAGTCATGCGTTACCGTCAGACATTTTTCCAGTGTTGTCTGGAAGTCGTTTTCCAGTTCTGCGACGGCGGTGTTCTGATAAAGCAGGACGCCACACTCAAAGCTCAGATAAAAGCTGCGGAAGTCCATGTTGATGCTTCCCACGACTGCTTTTTCATCGTCGGAGACGATTGCCTTTGTATGGACGAAGCCCGGCTCAAATTCGAATATTTTCACGCCTGCATCCAGCAGCTCGTCGTAATAGGTGCGCGCCAGCAGAAAGGCATATTTTTTATCCGGTATATGCGGCATCATGATTGTGACATCCACGCCGCGCTTTGCCGCATACGTGAGCGCGACAATCATTTCATGGTCCGGCACCAGATACGGCGTCATGATATGCACGTATTTTTTTGCCGAGTACAGAATGTCCATATAAACAGTCTCGCTCGTCAGCTCGCCGTCCAGCGGATTATCGTCAAACGGCAGCACATAGCCGCTTTCCGGATACTTTTTTTCTGCCGGCGGCACATCGATGTAGCTCCGGTAGTCCACTTCCTCCTGATTTTTCGGATTTGCTACCTTCCAGGTCCGCAAAAACATCAGTGTAAAGCTCTTTACCGCTTCCCCCTCAATAATGACGGCGGCGTCCTTCCAGTAGCCGAACCGCTCCTTGCGGTTAATGTACTCGTCCGCCAGATTAATGCCGCCGGTCAGCGCCATTCTTCCGTCCACCACCACGATTTTACGGTGGTCACGGTTGTTCTGCGTCGTGGAGAGAGCCGGGATAATCGGTGCAAAGACACGGCATTTTATTCCATATTTTTCCATCTCTGCCGGATAATCGTGCGGCAGACGGAACAGCTCGTTCATTCCGTCGTAGAGCAGGCGGACCTCAACGCCCTCCTGCGCTTTTTCCTTGAGGATTTCCAGCACGGATTCCCACATATATCCCGGATTGATAATAAAAAACTCGATAAAGATAAATTTTTTCGCGCCGCGCAGCTCCTGCAGCAGCGGTTCAAAAGCTTCCTCCCCGCTGGAGAAATATTTTGCCGAGGTATTCCGGTGGACGGCGCTTCCGCTGGCTTTTCTCAGATAGGCTGCCAGGTGCGTCATCTGCTGCGATTCCTCCTGCAGCATCCGTTCGGTTTCCGGATTCTGCTCCACCAGAGACGCTGTTTTCGCCTGCTCCTCCAGAATCAGCCTGTTAAGCTGCCTGCTTCCAATCTGCTCATAGAAGTACAGATAAAACAGCGCGCCGAATACCGGAACCGTCAGAATCGGCACTATCCAGGCTATCTGGAACGCCGGATTACCCCGCCTGCCGATAATCACAATCACAAGACAGAATCCCAGGAATACCATTGCCCAGTATGTGACAAATACATAGTCCCGTATCAGCTTAAAGCAGATCAGCAGAATGCCAAGCTGAATCAGAACCATCAGAAAAATGATGCCGGTCCTGCTGAAAATAACGTGCAGCATTCCCTGTTTGCCCTTCTTCAGCTTCTCCTTCGGCTTCGTCAACAGTTGTTTTTCTTTCTCCTTTTCGTTTTCCATATAGCTACCTCTAATCCTCTGCAGCCGTCATTTCCAGAAATTCCTCTTCACTGATTACCGGAATGCCAAGCTGCTGTGCTTTTGTCAACTTGCTTCCTGCATTTTCACCCGCCAGCACATAGCTGGTTTTCTTCGACACAGAGCCTGCCGCCTTGCCGCCAAGCTTCTGAATCAGCGCAACCGCCTCGCTTCTGCCCATCGTCGGCAGCGTTCCCGTCACCACGAAGGTCTTGCCCGCGAAAACAGTGCCCGCTTCCTCCTGCTCCGCCTCCATGTTGACGCCAACGTCCCGCAGCTTTTCCAGCAGCCTGCGGTTATCCGGCTCCGCAAAGTAGCTGCGGATTGCCTCAGCGCTGATGCTGCCGATATCGGAAACGCTCTCCAGCTCCTCCTGCGACGCCCCGGCCAGCTTTTCTATGGTTCCGAAGTGGCTCATAAGCGACCGCGCCGTCGCTTTTCCGACGCCCTGGATGCCAAGACCTGTCAGCAGACGGTCAGGCTGGTTCGCCTTTGCATCCTCGATCGCCTTCAGAAGCTTATCGGTATTTTTCTCCTTGCCGATGATGCCCTGCCCGATCAGCTCCTCCCGGTGCTCCTTCAGCGAAAAAATGTCGGCAACATTTTTCAGATAACCAAGGCGCACCAGCTCAATAATATAATTTGCGCCAAAGCCCTTGATGTCCATTGCGTCCCGCCCGACGAAATTAATGATGTGGCGCTCAAGCTGCGCCGGACAATTACTGCCGGTGCATTTGATATCTGCAGTGTCCTTCTCGCGCACCGCCGGCGCGCCGCAGACCGGACAGACATCGGGAATCCTAAAGCGCGTTGCGCCCGCCGGACGCTTTTCCTTTTTTACCGCCCGGATTTTCGGGATGATCTCGCCCGATTTATAAACTACGATCGTATCGCCGATGCAGATATCCAGATCGTCAATAAAATCCTGGTTGTGCAGCGTCGCGCGGGAGACGCTTGTCCCGCAGAGGCGCACCGGCTCAAAAACAGCCGTCGGCGTGATCCGCCCGGTCCTTCCCACGGAAAGCTCCACATCCAGCAGCACACTTTCCTTCTCCTCCGGCGGATACTTATATGCCACTGCCCAGCGCGGTACCTTGGAGGTCGCCCCCACGATTGCCCGCTGCGCAATACTGTTCAGCTTCACCACCGCCCCGTCGATGTCGTAGCCAAGCTCGCCGCGCATACTGCCGATCTCTTCTATGGCGTTCCACACCTCGTCCGCCGTATGGCAGACCTTATAGTGATCGATCACACGGATGCCGTTGCTTTTCAGATACTCGTACCCCTCCGTGTGCGTGGCAAATTCTTTTCCCTGTGTTTCCTGTATGTTAAAGACGAAAAGCGACAGCTCGCGCTCCTTTGTGATGCGGCTGTCGAGCTGCCGCAGCGTGCCCGCCGCGCAGTTCCGCGGATTTGCAAACACTTTTTTGCCGAGCAGCTCCTGCTTTTCGTTCACCTTCTCAAACGCCGCGTCCGTCATGTAGACCTCGCCGCGGATTTCCAGATAAGGTATCGGGTGCTTCAGACGCGTTTTCACGTCCTTGATCACCCTGGCGTTTTCCGTGACGTCCTCCCCCTGGATAATACCGTCTCCGCGCGTGATCGCGGTCGTCAGCACACCGTCCGTGTAGCGCAGCGCCAGCGAAAGCCCGTCGATTTTCGTCTCGACGACAAATTCGGGATCGCCAAACTGCGCCTGCATATCCTGTACGAACGCATCCACTTCCCCGCGTGAAAATACATCCGACAGACTCAGCATCGGCACGCGGTGCTTCACCAGCACGCCCGCCTCGCGCTTTGCCGTTCCGCCGACATGCTGCGTGGGCGAATCCGGCGTGACAAGCTCCGGATGCTCCTTCTCAAGCGCCTTTAATTCCAGCATCATCTGGTCATACTCATAATCGGAAATCTCCGGATCGTCCTGGTTATAGTAGCGGTCGCTGTGATATTCCAGCTTCTTTCTCAGTTCTTCGATTTTTTCCTGTATTGTTTCCACGGTTTCCCTCACTTCTTAATATTTCACCTTTTATACTTAATCTCAGACACAATGCTTACAAAGCTCACAGATTTCTCTCAGCTCCTCATCGGCTGCCTCGCGGTACTGTCCGACCGGCAGGCTGCCGAGACGGATATTCATGATGCGCACGCGCTTCAATTCCTCCACCTGGTAACCGAGTTCGCTGCACATGCGCCGGATCTGCCGGTTCAACCCCTGCGTCAGCACGATGCGGAAGGTCCTGCGCCCGGTTTTCTCTATCCGGCAGGGGCGCGTCTTTATGTTCAATTCATGCAGGTACACGCCCTGCGCCATCTTCTTTAAAAACGTATCTTCTACGGAACGGTCAACCTTCACCAGATATTCTTTTTCGTGAAAATTTGCCGCCCGCATAATATGATTCTGCAGTTCCCCGTCGTTCGTCATGAGAATCAGTCCCTCAGAGTCCTTATCCAGCCTGCCAGCATAAAAAACGCGCTTCGGATAATCTACCATTTCCTCCAGCGTCACATCTCCCCACTTTTTCTCTGTTGTACACACAACCCCGCGGGGCTTGTTCACAACAAGCAGGATGCGCTTCTGCTGCCGCACGGCACGTTCTCCCTCCACGCGGATGTCCTGCGACGGAAACACCTTCTGCCCGGCAAGCGCTATAGCGCCATCCACCAGTACCTTTCCCTCCGCGATCAGGCGGTCCGCCTCCCGGCGCGAGCAGATGCCCGCCTGCGCAAGATATTTATTAATGCGCACCGGTTCTTTTGTATCTGCAAATTTCCGAATATTCTCCTTTATGTGGTCTGATGCCATGTGCTCTCCTTCCTCACGACTGAGACTGGGCGCGCTTCCATGCCTGCGTCTGCCAGCAGCCGCAGCATTCCATCCGGGATTTGCTTCCTCCCACAAGCGCCCACGCGAAAACATCGTTTTCTCGCTGCTATTCGTTCATTATACTTGACTTTTAATTTTTTTGCAACGGTTGCGCGAATGTTCTCTGCGTAGTATACTGATTATGTTACTGTTCACTCCGTTCACAGTCACCTTCGCAAATCCATTTAAAATTCGCTTCGCGAATGGGATTTGCTCACACCTGAATCACATTCTCACGCCTCAAACCCACAGGACTAGCTTCGCGTCGCAGCAGGTGTTTGAGGCTGCACGAACAGTAACTGGATTATATCTAGAGGAGGTTTTACATTATGAAGGAATCCATTTACACTATCCCACTGATGGATGCGTTCAAGGCAAACGACGAATGTCCGTTCTGCTTTATCGAGCGCAATCTGGAACAGCACGCAATCAATTTTGCTCTTGGAAGCCAGGCTTCCTATATGGAGGACGATGTCCGCGCCCAGACAGACAAGGTCGGCTTTTGCCGCCATCACTACAAAATGATGTTTGATTACGGCAATCGCCTCGGCAGCGCCCTCATTCTGAGTACGCATTTCAAAAAGCTGAACGCAGAGCTTTCGGAACAGATACAAAAATTTTCTCCCGGAAAATCGTCGTTTTTCGGACGGATGAAAAAATCGTCGCCCGACACAGAAGCTCCAAAGACATCGATCGGCGCCTGGGTTGCGGAAAAAGAAGCGCACTGCTATGTCTGCGACCACATTCACGCCAACTACGGGCGTTACATAGACACCTTTTTCGAGATGTACGTGAACAGTGATGAATTCCGCACGCTTTTCGAAAACAGCAAGGGCTTTTGCCTGCACCATTTTTCGCATCTGGTGGAGACTGCCGATACCCGTCTGGATGATAAACACAAAAAGGCATTTTACCAGGCGCTCTTCTCTCTCATGCAAACCAACATGAAGCGCCTGGAGGAAGAGGTTACCTGGTTTACCGAGAAATACGATTACCGCAACAAGGACAAGGACTGGGGCAACTCCCGCGACAGCGTACAGCGCTGTATGCAAAAAGACCGGGGCGGCTATCCCGCAGATCCGGTCTTTACGTCAGACAGATAAAATTCTGCTGCACATTTCTCTGATGTATTCTGGTGTCGTTCCGCAGCAGCCGCCTACAATGCCGGCTCCTGCCCTCACCAGTTTCTCCATATGTTTTCCGAAGTCCTCCGGCGTCATGCTGTAGAGGGCTTCTCCTTTTTCTGTGATCTTCGGCATTCCTGCATTCGGCTTTGCGATCACCGGCACACGCGCGATTGCACGAAGCCCGGCAACAACCGCTTCCAGCTGATCCGGTCCCACCGAACAATTCACGCCCACCGCAGATGCGCCTACCTCCTGCAGCGTCTCCAGCGCCTCCTGTGCGCTGCCGCCAAAATAAAGGCTTCCGTCCGCCTCCACCGTCATGCTGCACAGGATCGGCAGATCGCACACGGATCTTGCCGCCTCCACTGCCGCCACCGTTTCATCAATGCTGATCATCGTCTCTGCCAGCAGAAGGTCTGCTCCCGCGTCCACAAGATGCGTGATCTGTTCGGCGTAGCGCTCAAACGCTTCCTCAAAGGTGGCATCCGGCGCAGAACCGATCGCCACACCGCCGGTGGACATATCGCCCGCCACGTAAGCGCGCCCCTCCGTCGCCCGCCGGGAGATATCCACCAGACGTTTGTTCATATCCGCAAGCTTATCCTGCAGCCCGTGAGACGTCAGATTCCGACGGTTCGCGCCAAAGGTCGGTGCGCACACGATCTGGCTGCCCGCCTCCACATAAGCTCTCTGCAGGTCGATCACCACCTGTTCGTTTTCCAGGATCCACTGCTCCGTGCAGATCCCGCGCGGCATTCCTGCCTTTATAAGATTAGAACCGGTCGCACCGTCTAAAATAATAATATCCTCTGCAAGTTTTTCAAATTCTTTTTTCGTCATGCGCTTTTTACATCCTCAAAAAATACTTTGTACCATACCAGAAACGTGTAGATCGTCCAGATCTTGCGGCTGTTGTCGCGGACGCCGTTCTTGTGGTCGTCCAGAAGCTGCAGGATCGGCTCTGTGTGGAAGAACTTGTTCGCCGCCGCGCCGGTGAACGCCTCCTTCACCTTTCCGTATCCGGTATCCTCCTTCAGCCATACGCGGATCGGTACCGGGAAGCCAAGCTTCTTTTTGTTTGTGGTAAATTCCGGCAGATATTTCTCCGCCACGCGGCGAAAGGCAAATTTCGTTGTCTTATCCTTTAGTTTCATGTTTGTGCGGATGCTCCGCGCAGTCTTGAACACTTCCTTGTCCAGAAACGGCACGCGCAGCTCCAGCGAATGCGCCATACTCATCTTGTCCGCCTTCAGCAGGATATCGCCCGGCAGCCAGTTGGTGAGGTCGATATACTGCATCTTCGTTGTGTCGTCGTACTGCTGCATCTTTTTATACTGCGGCGCCAGAAGCTGCTGCGGCGTAACCGCCTTCGTCTTTTCTTTTAAAAGCTTCTTTCGCTCCTCCGCTGTAAATATATTTGCGTTTCCGATGAAACGCTCCTGCACCGTCTTGCTTGCGCGGATGATGTAGCTTCTGCCCTTCATGCCCTCCGGCAGTTTTTCCGCAAGGTGCGCCATCGAGCGTCTCCAGCTTGCCGGAAGCCAGTTAATCCAGCGCAGAGAAAGCGGTTCCCGATAGATCGTATATCCGCCGAAGAACTCGTCCGCGCCCTCGCCGGAGGTGACGACCTTTACATGCTTTGCCGCCTCGCGCGCCACAAAATACAGCGCGATCGCTGCCGGATCTGCCAGCGGCTCGTCCATATGCCACATGATTTTCGGCATCTCTCCCCAGTATTCATCCTCTGTGATGGTGTGACTGCAATTTTCCAGTCCGAGATACTTCGCGCATTCCTCCGCGTAGTGCGTCTCGTTGTACTGATTATCCTTATCAAAAAATCCAACGGTAAACGTCTTTTTCCCGGAATACTTTGCCGCGATGTAGCTGGAATCCACGCCACTTGAGAGGAATGCCCCGACCTCCACATCGGCAAGCATGTGCTTCTGCACGGAATCCTCCAGCACCTCGTCCAGTTTTTTCACAAGCGTTTCCTGCTTGTCCTTCGAAACCGGCTCCAGTGTCGGGTCGAAATACTGCGTCGTGTTCAGCTCGCCGTTGGACCATGTGAGATAGTGTCCCGGCAGCAGCCGGTAAATTCCCTTGAAAAATGTCTCCGGCAGTGCTGAATACTGGAAGGACAGATACTGCTCCAGCGCTTCCATATTTACTTCCTTTTTATAACCCGGAAATTCCAGAATACTCTTGATCTCTGAACCAAACACCAGATTTCCATTGATCACCGCGTAGTACACCGGCTTGATGCCAAAAAAGTCGCGCGCGAGAAACAGACGCTTTTTGCGGTTGTCCCAGATGGCAAAACCGAACATTCCGCGCAGCTCGTGCACCAGCTTCTCGCCGTACTCCTCATAGCCATGGATCAGCGTCTCCGAATCGGAGCGGTTGGCAAACACATGTCCCTTCGCCTGGAAACGCTCGCGCAGCTCCGGGCTGTTGTAAATCTCGCCGTTGAAGATCAGCGCGATCTGCCCGTCCTCATTGAACATTGGCTGAGAGCCGCTCTCCAGATCGATGATGCTCAGACGGCGGAAGCCGAACGCCACGTCGTCCGTCGTGTATTTTCCTTCCGAATCCGGTCCGCGATGCTTGATCACATCCATCATCTTCTCTAATATCTCTTCTTTATTTCCCTGTTTTCCTGCAAATCCTGCAATTCCACACATTTTCTTTTCCTTCTTTTTATGTGAATGATAACCCTATTTTTCCGTTTCTAAGCATATACTATAACAAAAATATGAGAAATTGGCAATTCCTTTCGATAAATTTAAGATATTAGAGTTTTTGGGGGTTGTGATTCTGATAAAGCATAAATGCATATTCCAGGTCGAAATACGTCTGCTCATCGCTGTCCCCTGCAATACTCCATTCCGTCAGCTCATCAAGGTTCGGGAAGTACGTGTCCGCCTCATATGCATGATCGATTTTCGTGACATGCGCAAATCTGCAGTACGGCAGAAGCTGCCGGTACACACTGTCCCCGCCGATCACGTAAATGTCTTCGCTGTCATATTTTCTCAGTTCTTCCTTCAGCGCATCCAGGCTGTGTACAACAATTGCATCCTGCACCTTATAGTTCTCGTTTTTCGTGAGTACAACATTGGTGCGGTTTTTCAGCGGAAGCCCGTTCGGAAAACTTTCCAGCGTCTTTCTTCCCATCACGACCACCTTTCCGGTCGTCGTCTGGCGGAAAAATTTCATATCCGCCGGTATGCTCACCAAAAGCTTATTATTCCTGCCAATCGCCCAGTTTTTATCAACAGCTACAATCAGATTCATCTTTTTTCCTCCCTAAACCGCTATCGGTATATTCCTGATCTGTTCGCCGGTCACATAGTCCTCCACATGCAGATCTGCCGTCGTAAACGCATAGAAATCCGTCACATCCGGATTCAGCCACACCTTCGGTGCCGGGTGCTCCCCGCGCGCCAGCAGCTCCTCTATCATCGGCACATGCCGGTCATAGATATGCGCATCCGCGATAACGTGGATCAGCTCGCCCGGGATCATATGGCTGACCTGCGCCACCATCATCAGCAGGATCGCATACTGCGCCACGTTCCAGCCGTTTGCTGCAAGCATATCCTGACTGCGCTGATTCAGCACGGCGTTTAACACCAGCCCCTCATCCGTCTTTGTGACATTATACGTCATGCTGTAGCAGCACGGATCCAGCGCGCCGGAATGCAGATATTCGTACTGATACATATTTGTCATAATGCGACGGCTGTATGGATTTTCTCTGAGCTGACGGAGCACGTAATCCATCTGGTCGGTCTCCTCCCCTTTATAGAGAAATTTTCTTCCCACCACGTTTCCGTAGCAGGTGCCGATGCTGCCGTTCTCGTCCGCCCACTGATCCCAGATATGACTGTTCAGATCGTGAATGTTATTTGATTTTTTCTGATAGATCCACAAAATCTCATCCATCGCGCTTTTGAGAGCGATCCGACGCAGTGTGATCGCCGGAAACTCTTTGCGCAGGTCGTAGCGGTTCACCACACCGAATTTTTTGATGGTGTAAGCGAGCTCTCCGGTGTCCTCCCACCGCGGACGCACCTTCTCGCCTCTGGTGTCTGTGCCGTTCTCTAGAATATCACGACAGGTCTCCTTAAATAATTTATCTGCATAGCTCATGACCTTTCCTCCTTTTCCTACAGCGCCAGCTTCGCAAGTGAAGTATCCTCCGCGAACCCGGCTGCATTATACAGCACCAGCACGTCTGTGAACCCGTTTTCCTCAATGTATGTGCTCAGATGTTCATTGAAGTAACGCATATCTGCCATCGCGATCGCATCAAAGTCCTGGACGGCAAACGGTACGAAGCAATTTGCGTAGGAATCCTTGATCACCAGCAGCTTTCTGCCGGTGGTATTTTCCGTGGCGATCTCTGTGAGCGGCTGGTTTCCGCCAAAGAACACGGCGTATTTGTCGCGCACCTGCAGATAGCTCTCATCGTAGAGCGTATCCTCTGCAGTCTCACCGTGATTGTAACGCACGGTGTAGGGAGCCGCCGCCAGAGGCTTCCACGCCTCGATCGTATCCGCCGGAACGCTGATATTTACCTTTGCGGCTACGGTTCCGTAAAATTCTTCGGAGAGCGTCTCCCGCTGATACGCTTCCTTAGGCGTATAAGCGATGCCGGCTGCCCTGCACCATGCCTCGTAGGCATACCAGGCGCCCAGCGTCGTCCAGTGATGGTCGGTACGGTAATAAATGTATTCCTCTTTATGATCTCCGAGCACCGGCTGCAGATCCACAAAGCTGCCAGCCGGCAGTGCCTCCGCTATCTGCTGAAGATAAGTATCCTCCGCCGTGCTGTCGGCAAACGGCGGCAGCTTGTCCTTCAGCGTATCCACCGCATTCGGCACGATCATTGCCTTCACATGCTCTGTGCCAAGCCGCGCAGTCTGATCTTCCAGAAACGAGGCAAGGTACGTAATATTCCGCTGCGCCGTATCGGTATCAAAGCTGCCGGTATGCTTCTCGATCAGATAATCGTCCGCCGCAAAATAAATGTCGTTTACCTCCTGCTTTCCGATCGCGCGCTCCGCCAGCGTCTTTGCGCCGATCCACTGATCGCGGAAAACAAACTGATCCGTGAGATATGTCTCATAATCCGTGGAAAACTTTCCGCTGAGTACATTTTCCAGGGTAATCTGCGGCGCCTGCGCCAGCTCGCGGTTCTCTGTCTCGGAGAACTGCGTGTCGGGCTTAAACAGACTCGTGATCGTAAAACCGAATATCATCAGTAAAAAAAAGATTATCAGGATCCAGTTTTGTCTTTTTGTCATAAAAATCTCTCCCTTATCCTAAAACCGGAAGTATAAAAACGGATTGTAGCTTGCATCCACCAGATAAGCCACGGAAAGCAGGAACACCGCCGCATAAAACAGACAGTGCAGCACCACTGCCGCCGCAGAAGCTTCTCCCAGCTTTTTCATGATCCACGCCGCCGCTTTTTTCGGCAGCTCCGTGGATCCGAGGACCAGCACGATGAGCATTACCGCATAATTATATAGAAGATATACGGTCGTACTGTCGGCAAAACCGACTCCGGCTCCAAACATCGCGCCTATGTAGCCGATCCCGGCTCCCACATTGTCGAACGCAAAAATTACCCAGCTGATCACAACAAAAAACAGCGTGTACACATGCTGCAGGGCTTTCGGCAGCTTTTTCAGCGCTTTTCCGAAAATAAATTTTTCCAGGATCAGCAGGATCCCGTAATAAACGCCCCACAGGACAAAATTCCAGCTCGCCCCGTGCCAGATGCCGGTGAGCATCCAGACGATCGCGATATTGCGGATCTGCTTTGCCGCCCCTTTGCGGTTGCCGCCCAGCGGGATATAGACGTACTCGCGGAACCAGGAGCTGAGAGAAATATGCCACCGTCTCCAGAATTCCGTAATGCTTCTTGAGATATAGGGATAGTTAAAATTCTCCAGAAAATGAAATCCAAACATCTGTCCAAGCCCGATCGCCATATCCGAATAGCCGGAAAAATCAAAGTAAATCTGGAAGGTGTACGCAATCGCGCCAAGCCACGCCGTCGCCGCCGGAAGCGATGCGAGCGGCATAGCTGAAACGGTATCCCAGAGCACGCCGATATTGTTGGCAAGCAGCACCTTCTTGCCGACGCCTGCCAGAAACCGTGTGATCCCGGCGACAAAATCATCGGTCGTCTCCGTGCGTTCCTTTAGCTGCTTTGCGATCGTCTTATATTGCACGATCGGTCCGGCAATGAGCTGCGGGAACATAGAAACATAGGTGCCGTAATTCAGCCAGCTCGTCTGTGCCTGCGTCACGCCGCGGTATACGTCGATCGTGTACGACATCGTCTGAAAGGTAAAAAAGGAAATGCCGATCGGCAGCGGAATCCCCGGCAGCGGGATATCCGTGCCAAACACTGCATTTACCGTCCCGATAAGAAAATCCGTATACTTAAAAAAGCCCAGCACCGACAGATTATAGATCACCGACAACAGCATCCAGCGCCCCGCAGCGGACATCCTGCCCTCATTTCTGCACTTCTGGATACGCTTTCCGATGAAATAATCTACGGTGATGGAGCACAGCATTAAAAATACGTACTTTGGTTCACCCCACGCGTAGAAAAACAGGCTGAACAGAAACAGGATGACGTTTCTGAGCTTCACATGCGCCGCGTAATAGAGGATCAGGACCAGCGGCAAAAAACGAAACATAAACAAAAGGCTGCTAAATACCATTCATCTGCTCCTATCTTTGTAAGATAAATTTTAGAAATTTTCTTCGAAAAGGCTATTTACAATTACCGCATTTATTATATAATAGAGTATGATAAAAAACAACTTTTTTTATCATGAGGGATTATAAACGGGGACATTATCAGAATGAGGGGAATCAATGGAACAAAAGAAAAAAAGATCCACACGGCAGCAGCGCCGCAGTGGTCTTATTATAAATGTTTTGACGCTAATCGTACTCGTCCTGGTCGTTTTTGAAGGGAAAAGTCTGATTAGCTTATTTTCGCGCGAAAATATCCAGGAGCGTATCCGTCAGGAGGAAGACGAGGTCTTTGCGAGCGCAAATCTTTTATCTTCCGAATCGGAAGAAACCGAGGCGCCGCAGACAGGTTCGGATGCGGAATCTGAAAAAACTTCAGAGGCTCAGACAGAAGAACCGGAGACAGAGGCAGTTGTTCTCGGCAGAGAAAACGGTATTCCGGACGGCGGCGATGCCTATATGGATATCGTAGTTCCGGAGCAGGCGGTTGCACTGGACGATTCTTACTTTGAGGACGCCGTGTTTATCGGCGATTCCCGCATGGATGGTTTCCGCAATTTTTCCGGCATCACAAAGGGCAGCTTTGTGACGGCAGTTGGCATGGAGCTGGAAAATTTTTACACGGACGCCCAGATCGCGACAGCACAGGGCAACGCACTTGTTATGGATGCGCTGAAAAATATCAATTTTTCGAAAATTTATATGATGCTTGGCACAAACGAGCTTGGCGCATATGATATGGATGCTGTGAAAGAATCTTACCGCAAGGTGCTGAGCGACATCAAAACGCGCTCCGCTTCCGCCGACCCGGTTGTCTACGTCTATTCTGTCATTTACGTTGAGGAGCCTCTGGTAACGACCGGGGACTATGTAAACAACGCAAATGTGGACACGATCAATCTGAAGATCATGGAAATGTGCAAGGAGGAAGGCTATCACTACATAAACGTGAACGAGGTGCTCTCGGACGGATCGCATTCTCTCATCTCCGGCGCCGCTTCGGACGGTATCCATCTGAACCAGGAATACTGCCGCAAATGGCTTGATTACACGAAAACGCATTATGTCCCGACAGTATAGTTTCTCTTACTTAAATATGCCAAAGAAAAGGAGCCCAAAAATTATGAAAAAAAGAATTATGGTTTGTCTGACCGCACTGGTACTGGTATTTGTGATGACCGCCTGCGGCAAAAAATCTGACGATGTAACGGTGGATATCACGAAGCTGGCTGCAGACCTGCAGGAATCCATCGACAGCAGTGTGGCTGAAATTTCCTCTGATATCTTCGCTTCCACGTTCTTCGTCGATATGGATAAAATTGAGGAAAGCACTGCCCTCTTAAATTCCGGGGCATATGCCGGTGAGATCGTGATCGTAAAATGTAAGGACAGCGATTATGTCTCCGAAGTGGAAACGCTTTTCCAGACACGCGCGCAGAACCAGTCGAAGCTGTTTGCCGACTACAATGCACCGGAAGCGGCAAAGCTTGACGCAGCGCTGATCAGATCCGCAGGAAATTACGTTGTTTACTGTGTGCCGGACGATACCGCAAAAGCAGAGGAAATATTAAAAGCAGCAGGGTTTTAAACCCGCTGCTTTTTTGTTGCCATGCATACGACAAAAACGTCCGGTGGACGTTTTTTAGTTTCCATGACACCTTCCCTTTTCTATCTGCACAGCCTGCAAATTGCATCCGCAAAGATTTTCGCACTCATCACCAGCACATCCACCAGCATAAATTCATCATCGCCGTGCATATGATTGTCGACCTCGTCGCTCATGCATCCGAACGCCACGCCGCGCTCCAGATCATGTACGTAGGTACCGCCTCCGATCGCACGCGGTTCACCCTTGATGCCGCTGTATTTCTCATAGCTGGCAAGCAGCGTCTGCACAAGTTCACTCTCCGCCGGCACATGATGCGGCGGCGTCATAGCGCCCGCTTCCATCGTCAGCCCCTTCTCCCGCATTTTCGATGTGATCACGGCCGTTACATTGCCGTCATCCCCACAGATCGGCACGCGGCTGTCAAAGGTTCCTTTTAAAGAAATGCCGTCGAAATCCAGCACACCAAGATTCACTGTGATCCTGCCGGAAATCTCATCCTCCATCTCAACACCAAGCGCCCTGCCGCAGAGGTCGCCGTACGGAAACAGCTCTGCAACAGCTTTTAAGGCATTGTTCTGCGCGTCATCGCCAAGCGGAAGCTTCCCAAGAAGCGCCAGGAGTGCACAGATCGCATTTTTTCCAACCTCCGGTGTGGAAGCATGACCGGCAAGGCCCTTCGCCGTAATCTGAATGCCCGCTTCCTTCGTCTCCGCGGTGAATTTCACGCCGCTTGCATCCTCCGCGATCGCCGCCTGCACATCCTCCATGGAAACGCCTGCCACACACGCCCAAGCGTTTGCCGGAACCACATTTACCTTATCGCCGCCGTGCAGCGCAAGCACACTGCCGCACGCCGCTCTCTCACCTTCAAACGATGCGGTAAAGGATTTTGCCAGACGTCCCTTCTCGATGTTGATCACCGGGAAATCCGCATCCGGCGTAAAGGTCATCGGCGCCTCCTGCTCGATGCCGTAATAGTGGTCGAGGTCGCTGGAGCCGCACTCCTCATCGGAGCCAAGGATCAGACGTACATTTTTCGAAAGAGAAACGCCGCACTCTTTGACAGCGCGCATCGCATAGAGCGCTGCGATCGCCGGTCCTTTATCGTCCGCCGTACCGCGTCCGTAAATTTTCCCGTCAACGATAACCGGCTCAAACGGCTGCGTTACTGTCCAGTCCTCCGTCACCGGCACTACGTCCAGATGCGCGAGGATGTCAAGCTGCTTTTCCTTATCGTTAAAATCGCCTGTCACCACATAATTATCATAATTTTTTGCTGAAAAGCCATAGCCCGCTATCATCTTCTGCGCAGCCGCAAGCACCTCCGCCGGGCCTTCGCCGTAAGGCTTGCCGGGCTTTTCCTCTCCGCGGACACTGTTGATGCGCACCAGCGTTTTCAGATCCTCCAGCATCTCTTCTTTGTGGCTGTCAATAAAAGCGTCAATTTGTTTCTGCATTGATTTTATTCCTCCAAATTTCATGATGTCGGGGCAAACGCATTTGCCCATGTGATGTGTTTTCCGGATTGCTCCGGCAAAAATCGCACGTATTCCGGAAGATCTGCCGTCAAAAGCGGAAATCACGCTTTCCCTGCTCGATCTCCGCCAGATGGCGTCTGGCGATCTCACGGGTTTTCTCACGCGGCACTTTTTCGATCTCTTCCGCGATCAGACGCTCGCCGATGCGTCTTGTATCCTCCGACGCGTAGTCCATCAGATATTCTTTTAATGTCATCAGTGCGTTCGGATGGCAGCAGTTCTGGATCTGGCCGCTCTTGCAGAGGCTCATAAAACGGTCGCCCGTCCTTCCCTCGCGGTAGCACGCTGTGCAGAAGCTTGGGATATAACCCAGGCGCATCAGCCAGTTTACCACCTCGTCCAGGGAGCGGTTGTCGCTGACGTCAAACTGCGCGGAATTTTCTTCTTCCGGCTCCGGCGTGACGTAGCCGCCCACGCTGGTACGCGAACCGCCGCTGATCTGCGAAACGCCCAGATGCAGCACACGCTCGCGGCACTGCTGGCTCTCGCGTGTGGAAATGATCATGCCCGTGTACGGCACAGCGATACGGATACATGCCACCAGCTTTGCAAAAATATCATCATCAATGCCATTATCAAAGGAATCCGGGTCGATATCGTCCGCACGACGGACACGCGGCACGCTGATCGTGTGCGGTCCAACGCCGTGTACCGCCTCCAGATGCTCGGCATGCATCAGAAGTCCGACAAACTCATAGCGATACAGCTCCAGCCCGAACAGCACGCCGATACCAACATCGTCGATGCCGCCCTCCATCGCGCGGTCCATCGCCTCGGTGTGATATGCGTAATTATGCTTCGGTCCCGTCGGATGAAGCTGTTCATAACTCTCCTTGTTGTAGGTCTCCTGGAACAGAATATACGTCCCGATGCCGGCTTCCTTCAGCTTACGGTAATTTTCCACCGTCGTTGCCGCAATATTCACGTTTACGCGGCGGATCGCGCCGTTTTTGTGCTTGATACTGTAAATTGTCTTAATGCTCTCCAGCACGTATTCGATCGGATTATTCACCGGGTCCTCGCCGGTTTCCAGCGCCAGACGCTTATGCCCCATATCCTGCAGCGCGATAACCTCTCTGCGGATTTCCTCCTGTGTAAGCTTTTTGCGCGCGATATGCTTGTTTTTGGCGTGATACGGGCAGTACACGCAGCCATTAATGCAGTAATTGGACAAATACAGCGGCGCAAACATGACAATGCGGTTGCCGTAAAAATCTTTCTTAATCTGCTCTGCAAGCGCATAGATCTGCTGGTTCTTCTCCTCAAGCTCACAGTCGAGCAGCACCATCGCCTCCCGGTGCGACAGCCCCCTGCGCTCTTTTGCCTTCTCAATAATCCGCTGGATCAGCTCTGCATCTGTTTTATGTTTTTCCGCATACTCCAGCGTCTCTAAAATTTCCTCATGGCAGATAAATTCCTCCGCCGCCATTGATTTTGGATTATACATCCTGTTTATCCCTCTTTTCTTTGCACATGCAAACGACCTGCCTGCGCGCGTAAATTAATTTCCCTACCATTTAGGATAGCACAATTCGAGGACAGCTACAATCCTTATTTTTTGTACGATGATTGACACGAAAACGCCCTCTGTGCTATAACTAACGGAAGAATATAATAATCACAAAGGAGCACACCTGTTATGAAGCTTCAGCAGTTATACAGTCTGACAAGAAAAGCAATTGATGAATACCAGATGATCGAAGAAGGAGATCGCATCGCCGTCGGCATCTCCGGCGGAAAGGATAGTCTGACGCTGCTCTATGCACTGCAGGGGCTGCGCCGTTTCTACCCAAAGCATTTTGAACTGGAGGCAGTCACCGTAGACCTCGGACATCCCGGCTTTGACACTGCCGCCATCGAAACACTCTGCCAGGAGCTTGAGGTTTCCTACACAGTCGTAAAGACGGAAATTGCCTCCATTATCTTTGAGCAGCGAAAGGAAAGCAACCCCTGCTCGCTCTGCGCCAAGATGCGCAAGGGCGCACTCAACGACGTCATTAAGAGCCATGGCTGCAACAAGGTGGCGTATGCGCACCACAAAGACGATATCATCGAGACAATGCTGCTCTCTCTGATCTTTGAGGGACGCTTCCACTCCTTCTCGCCGCGCACCTATCTCGACCGCATGGATCTGACGGTCATCCGCCCGCTGATGTTTGTCTCGGAAGCGGACGTGATCGGTTTTCAAAATAAATACCATCTGCCGGTTGCAAAAAGCAACTGTCCGGCAGATGGTTATACGAAGCGTGAATATGCCAAAAATCTTCTGCGCCAGCTGAACCTGGATTTTCCGGGAGTCAAGGAGCGCATGTTCTCTGCAATTCTGAACGGAAACATCTCCGGCTGGCCGGAAAGGATCCTGCGCGCCTAGCCCGTTACTGTTCCTTCCGTTCGCAGTAACCCTAGCCCAGCTTTTCCTTCGGGATCGCGAGACGGACGCTTGCCGGGTTCAGAATAATGCCCTTCACTTCCTCATTTTTCCCAATCATCTGGTTGAGCTTCGCGCAGTCGATCGTGATCGCGCGGAATTCTTTTTTCAGATTAAACTTCTGGAATTCGTTCGGATCCGTGCAGATCGGATGATAGGCGTTCCCATTCGGAAGCTTCAGAAGCGGCAGCTTCATATCCTGCACCTGCACCTTCTCCCCGCTCTCCTCCGGCACCTGTACCGGCATCAGCAGCTTTCCTCTGTGCAGATTTACCAGCATTTCCTCTTCAAGATCGCGCAAATTGCCGTTATCGCGCGCCTCCTCCGGCATGTTGCGCTCCTGTGCGAAATAAATCGCAGTGAGCTGCAACTCCGGATTGGAAACCGGCTGTTTTTCCGGCGGAAGTTTGGAATAATCCGGCTTACGCACAAGCGTCTCCAGCTCAATCGCCAGCTTATTCACACAGCCATCCAGCAGAAGCTCATTTACGCCCATCGCGTACAGGCTCATGTAAAAGGAAAGGAACTGCTTGTTCTCCAGCTTCACCACCAGAAGCTCACGCTTATTCTGCATTTCCTTTAAGGCGCTCTTCTTCGCAAAGGATTCCTCGCTGAAAATCCACACCTGATCGTTGCAGGTATCCGGGTCGCAGTATACATACGGCAGATTGGTTGCTTTGGTAAATAAGGTATAAATTACTTCTATTTTCTGCAGACGGCGCAATACAAGATGATAGAAAAACTCTTCCCGTTTCGTGAAAAACAGCGCTGCCTGCTGTACCTTCACATTTTTTTCTTTCATAGACATCGCTGAATTTTTCAGAATGATCAGCTCCTGCATCGGCACGCTCTCATAGCTCTCCTCTTTGAAATCAGCAGATACCAGTAATTTCTTTAATTCTTCCTGTTTCGTGTTTGTCATGTTACGTTTCCTCGCTTAAATTAATTTTTGAATGTCCGGCAATACCTCCAGACTTCTCTTTAGAATGCCGTTCATATAGGCAATCGCCGTGCCGTAATTCGTGACAGGCACGCCCGCATCCAGCGCGGTCTGTATGCGGTATCGCATTTCCCGCTCATTTAGCATACACCCTCCGCAGTGAATAATCAACCGATATGATGACAATTCTTCCGGAAATTCCGTCCCGGAGGTAAAGGAAAGCCGCAAATTCTTCCCGGTAAATTCCCGCAGCCACCTTGGAAGCTTCACCGTTCCAATGTCCTCGCACTGGCGATGATGCGTGCAGCCCTCCGCGATCAACACTGCATCCCCCTCCTGAAGCTGCGAAATCTGTGCCGCCCCCTGCACGGACGCCTCCAGCGTTCCCTTATAGCGCGCCATCAGAATGGAAAAGGACGTCAGCGGAATATCCGCGGGCGTCTCCGCGGAAACCTTTGCAAACGCCTGGCTGTCCGTGATGACCAGCGCCGGCTTTTTTCCAAGTCCCGCAAGCGTCGCTTTCAGCTCCGTTTCGCGTATCACCACCGAAACCGCTCCACATTCCAGCAGATCACGGATAGTCTGCTGCTGCGGCAGGATCAGCCGTCCCTTCGGCGCCGCGCTGTCGATCGGCGTGACAAGCACCACGAAATCATTCGGTTTTACCAGATCGCCTGCCAGATGCTTTTCGCTCTCCTGTATCCTGGAAAGCACAGCTATCTTCTCCTTCAGCTCATGGATATTCGTCTTTTCCAGAGCGCTGATATAGATCTCCCGGCTATTCGCCTCCGGCACTTCCTTTAGAAGATCTGCTTTGTTGTACGCAATGATATAGGGAATCTCTTTTTTCTCAAAAATTTCCGTAAGCTCCCGCTCCACCTCCGTCAGGCCTGCCAGCGCATCCACCACCAGCACTGCCACATCGGTCTTGTTGAGCACCTGCTTTGTTTTTCGCACACGCAGCTCGCCAAGGCTCCCCTCATCGTCGTAACCCGGCGTATCAATAATCACGACGGGCCCCATCGGCAGAAGCTCCATCGTCTTGCTGACCGGATCGGTCGTCGTTCCGCGTACCTCGGAGACGACCGACAGCTCCTGATTCGTTACTGCGTTTACCACGCTTGATTTTCCGGCATTGCGGCGTCCAAAAAAGCCAATGTGTATCCGGTTTGCCGCCGGCATCTGATTCATTCCCATTCTTTTCTTCCTTTCCGTCATCCTATCTCCCCGGGCGCCTCAGCGACATCCGAAGAACAAAAAATTTCAAATTTTTTTAAATTATAAAAATTTCAAATTTTTTTAAATTATCTATTGACAATCCCTGCAAACCGCGTTAGAATATATCCTGTTCGGAACGAACAAAACAAAATATGTGCGTTTAGCTCAGCTGGATAGAGCGTTTGGCTACGGACCAAAAGGTCGGGAGTTCGAATCTTCTAACGCACGCTTTTGAAAGAAGAAACCTTGAAAAAGGTTTCTTTTTTTGTTGCCATGTATACGACAAAAACGTCCAGTAAACGTTTTTTAGTTACTATAAAATGCTGATGCAGGAATACTGTAAGCGCAGAACAATTCCCGGACTTTCCTATGCGGCGCAGTCTACTCCTCCCCAAACGGACGCCGCAGCAGATTGTAGGAAGTCGTCTGAAGGCGGATCATCCCGTTTTTCAGGTTTTCTTCCATCTTCGGATTTGTTTTGCCCTTTGCAAACTGGCGCAGCAGTCTCTCCAGATATGCGCAGTCGTCGCGAAGCTGCAGTTTCCCGGTCAGATCGATATCCAGACTTTTTTCCTTCATTTCCCTGCGCGTTTCATCTATCAGCGCCTGAGCATTGACAATCTGTATTTTCAGCTCCGGCGAAAACGTATTCATTTTTTTCGGACGTTCCAGCATCCTTCCCCTGCTCCTTTCTCTGCCGCGCCTCCTGCCTTTCTTTCTGCCGGCAAAGTCATCTGCCTTTTATATTACCCCATTTATCTCTGGTTGTAAACCGGAAAAATATCGTCATACAATAAAATTGTTATAAAAAACACAGAATTTTAAAAGAATTTAACATAAAAACATGATATGGTTATAAAGGGAACAGGCTGTAAAAACAATCAGGGAATTTAACGAATGGAGGAACGCAATATGAGCGAGATGAAAGAAAAATTACATACTGGGGAGCTTTATCTGCCGGGAGATGAGGAAATCATGCGGGAACAGGTAATTTATCAGGACAGGCTGTGCGAATATAATATGACCAGGCCTTCGGAATTTGAGAAAAGAGCAAAAATGCTGAAAGAAATGCTGGGCGACTGCGGTAAAGGCGTATATATCGAAGCGCCCTTCTATGCGAATTTCGGAGGACATCACTGTCATTTCGGAGACTATGTCTACGCAAATTATCATCTGACCTGCGTAGACGATACCCATATCTATATCGGCGATCATACCATGTTTGGACCCAATGTGACGATTGCTACTGCAGGGCACCCGATCCTGCCCGCTCTGCGCGAGCAATTATATCAGTATAACATGCCTGTCCATATTGGCAGAAATTGCTGGATCGGCGCGGGAGTGCTCATCATGCCTGGCGTCACCATCGGAGACAATACGGTAATCGGCGCGGGCAGCATTGTTACAAAAGATATTCCCGCAAATGTCGTTGCATTCGGAAGCCCCTGCCATGTAATACGGGAAATCAATGACCGTGATAAGGAATACTATTACAAAGACAGAAAAATCACCATCGAACAATAACAAATACTGTTATAGAAAAATATGCGATTTCCACAGGCGGTATCTTTCCGGCGGGTACGGATTCCGGATTCGGTCCTCTCAGCGACGCAGTGACCTTATGGTGCGTCACTGTCCCGCCGGGATGCCTGTGCTCATTTGTTCTGAAGCCTTCCGTGCCCGCCGTATATTTTGTCCTAAATCATCTATCTTTTCTGCTTTCTCCCTCCGGAAAGATAATTTTAAATACGAAAAAGAAAATAACCATGGATACGCCTCCGGTAATAAACGTCACCAGTATATTATAGATTGCCGGGGAGACATATTCCGCTGCAACCGGCATCCACAGATTATTAAATCCATTGCAGATCAGGGATATGATAACCCATGCGATAAAATACCACATCGCCTGATACGCCGGATTTCCCTTGCTCTTAAACGTAATGTTTCTCTGAAGCGGAAAGTTGATGCACTGTGCGAGAAAGGAACCCGTTTCATAGCTGATAAAATACCCCAGCCCGCCGCCGATCATCACCTCTCCCGCCGCGTCATACAGCACATTGTATCCCAGCAGGCTCCACGTAAATTCCACTCCGAACAGCTTCATCGGAATCTGCGGCCACATAAATTCCGTTCCGGCAAGCTCTTTTCCCAGCATCCCCGGCATAAAAGTAAATACAATGTACTGAAATATCGTCACCATCATACTGAATACAAAAAAGTAAAAAATCTGATATACCCATTTAGAAAGCTTCGGATGCTTTTCGCAGAAAGACCCCCATACCTTCAGCCATTTTTCTTTTATTCCCTCCATTGTTTTATCCCTCCAGCTTCTTTTCATATTCCTTATTTGCCTTTGCGTTTCGGAAAAAGCCTCCCACAACCTTTCCGATTCCCCGGAAGAAATGTCCGTTCACTGCCGTCACTATGCCGTCCACCATCTCGCGGCTCACGGCGCCTCCAGTCATTTTCCCGATGCCCCTGAAGGGCATATTGTAAATGAACAGGATATTCAGATTCGGCTTACCCTTCGCCTCGCTTTTTTCCTTCATAGACGTCAATATCCTGTATATCAGTCTTGCCGCCCCGCTTTTCGCATTGCCCATCTGACAGATTGCGTCGTTTTTATCCAGCAGCGCCGTTTGCTTTTCCTCCGGCACGGGACGGCCCAGAAGCGCCGCAAACTCTTCGTCCGGCGTCTGCCGTATCTGTCCCGAATAATACGAAGGCATAGTTTTTTCGTTGTATGTTTCCGGAAAATCCTCCGTGGTTCCCTTCACGCTCCATGTTGTTTCCAGACGGATGTCCGCCGAGGACGAGCCAACACGGATCTTATAAACGCCGCCCTCCGTCTCCCAGCAGTTCGTTTTTACGTTCCAGTAGCGGAAGGTTTTGTCGTCAAAGCCGATTCTGACCGTCCGGCTCTCTCCCGCCTTTAAGAATATCTTGCAGAATCCCTTCAGCTCCTTTTCGGGCCGGAAAATCCTGCTTTCCTGCAGGGAAACATACATCTGCGCCACCTCCGCGCCGTCCGACGCTCCGGTATTGGTCAACGTAAAACAAATGCCATGCTCATCCGCCTGCAGCCCGGAATACGAAAAAGAGGTATAGGATAACCCGTGCCCGAAGGGATAGCGCACCGGTACCTTTGCTGTATCGTAATAGCGGTATCCTACATAAATGCTCTCCCGGTACTGGGAATCTCTGTTTTTTGCCGGGAAATACCGGTATGCGGGTGTATCTGTCAGAGAAAGCGGGTACGTCTCGTTTAAATGCCCCGAAGGATTGCATTTTCCGGTCAGCAGATCCAGCATTGCCCCGGCTCCCGCCTGCCCGTACAGATACCCGTGCAGAATTGCGCGGCAGTATTTTTCCCACGGCATTTCGATCGCGCTCCCCGCGCTGAGCACGCCCACGATATTCGGATTTCTTTTTGCCAGCTCCTCCAGAAGATGAATTTGGTTTTGCTGTATCCTCATGTGCGTGCGGTCCAGCCCCTCAGATTCGCTCAGCTCGTCCAGGCCAAAGCAGAAAATCACCGCATCCGCCCCTTCCGCCATGCGCAGCGCCTCCTGCTTCAGCACGTCGTTCGCCTCTCCCGTGCGGCAATATCCCCGGGAAATCTTCACCTCGGAAAAGCCATACTGCCCGATCAGCTCCTGCATGGTTTCCAGCTTTGTGGGATTCACCATCGAGGAGCCCGCGCCCTGATATCTTGGCTCCGCCGCAAAATCTCCGATCAGCGCCACTTTATTCCCCGGCTTAAGCGGCAGCATATTTCCTTCGTTTTTCAAAAGCACCGCGCTCTGCGCCGCCGCCTTTTTCGCCAGCGCATGGTGCTCCTGCACGTCAAAACTCTCCTTTTTCTTCTTTGCGTTTTCTGAGAGGGTGAGCACGGCGTCCAGCAGATCGTCCACGCAGGTATCCAGCTCCGCCTTCGTCAGAGTGCCCTTTTCCAGCGCCTCCAGAATCTCCCGGGCGCTGTCCAGTCCCGGCGCGGGCATTTCCAGATCGGAGCGGCACGCCGCTCCCGCCGCATGGTCGTTGGAACCGCCCCAGTCCGTCACCACCATTCCGTCAAATTTCCACTCGCCTCTTAAAATATCCAGAAGAAGATGTCTGCTTTCATTCGCATAAACACCGTTTATCTCATTATAGCTGGTCATCAGCGCCTTTGCACCGCCCTCCTTTACAGCGATTTCAAAGCCGGTAAGATAAATCTCCCGCAGGGTTCTCTCATCCAGCACAGCGTTCATCGCCATACGGCGTTCCTCCTGACTGTTGACTGCAAAGTGCTTCGGGCAGGCGTACACGCCCTGTCTTTGTATGCCGCGCACATATGCCGCCGCCATCTTTCCCGCAAGATACGGATCTTCCGAGAAATATTCAAAATTTCTCCCGCAGAGGGGACTTCGCTTTATGTTCAGTCCCGGTCCCAGCAGAACGTCCACGTCCTGTACCAGAGCCTCCTCTCCCAGCTTTTCTCCGATTTCCTCGCCCAGCTTTTCATCCCAACTGTTCGCTATCGTCGCAGCCGTGGGAAAACAGGTCGCCGGAAGAGAGGCGTTCAGACCGAGATGATCCCCCGCTCCCGCCTGTTTGCGCAGCCCGTGCGGTCCGTCGGAACAGGAAATCGCGGGAATCCCAAGCCGCGGATATTCTCTCGTCTGCCAGACCGTCTTCCCGCTTAAAAAAGCCGCCTTTTCTTCTATCGTCATTTTCAAGATCAAATCCGGATGCTTCATAATTCCTCCTGAATCATTTATTCTGTAAAACACGGCGGGCTGCTGCATCTGTGCAGCAGCCCGTCTGAACTGTTTTTAATTTGCAACTTCAATCTTTACGCTGTTTTTTCTCTTTTTAAAACCGCGGAATATGAGAACCTCCAGCGCGGCTGCCAGCAATACCAGTACAACGTCCGCCGCAACCAGAAGCTTCTGCCAGTCAGGCATACCCGGATTCAGATTTTCGTCCGCATACGCGCGGCTGTTGACGATTGTGTACATGATATTTTTGCAGGCCTGGCGCGCCGCCTTAACAGAGGTTGCGCTTGTAGTATCAGTAAGATGGTTCGTTGCCGTGTCCATAGGCGATAAACAGATATCCGTGCCGCCACGGATTGCCTGATCGGCATCCATATATCCGTAAACGCCATAGTAATCTGTGAGCACCATTCCCCGGAAGCCCCATTCGTCCCGGAGAACCGTCGTCTGCAGACCGTAATCCGCGCCTGCCCATTGCGTACCGATGTAATTAAAGGAGGACATCACCGCCAGCGGATGGCCGCCTGCCGCGCCACCCGCGTCCCGCATTGTCTTTACGCAGATTTCAAACGGCTTAAGGTAAATTTCGCGAAGCGCCTGCTCATTGGACCATGTGCAGATCTCACTGTTGCGCCCGGATTCCTGATCGTTAAAGGCAAAGTGCTTGATATAAGCGTAAACACCCTGATCCGCGCTGCCCTGTACCGCGCCCGCTGCCATGTAGCCCGCCAAAACACCGTCCTCTGAAAAATATTCAAAGTTGCGTCCCGAGAAAGCGGAGCGGTGATTGTTCATCGCCGGGGCATACCAGCCGGATACGTCCATTTCATCCGCCATCTGCCCGATACTGCTTCCGAAATTGTAGGAGCAGTCCGTATTCCATGTGGAAGAAATCAAAACGCTTCCCGGAAAACCGATGGAGCTTTTTCCGGTAAAGTTGTTGTTGATCGATGCCGGACCATCGCAATCAGTAGTTCCCACCTTGCCCACAGAATCAATTGCTGTGGTAGAATAACCGCCGTAAGCGATCATCGCATCCATATCCTGTACGGAAAGCTGGTCGAGCAGCGCATCCCATTGCGGATCGTCGTAATCCACGCCCCGCAGGTCGGCAAGTGTCAGATTGTTCTTCGCACCTGTAACCGGCATCTCGTCTTCGTCGTTATTGTGCTCCAACGGATCGTAATTATCATTGTAAACGAAGGCAGCCTTATATTCATCGCTCATGCTCAGGCTTGCCGGAGCCGCCGTCGCCTCGTCATAATTCTGAAAACCGTCCGCCCGGGACAGGTAGATCACATTGTCTCCGGTCGCGTCCGCAAACTGATTCGTCGCGGCGGTTTCGTCGCTTTCCCTCGGATTGCTTCCGTCATAGCGCACTTCTTCCTTCTGCTTATAGATTTTTTCTGCAATGATTGTGTGGGAATCGCTGCGGATGGAAATCACGTAATTCCCGGCTTCCAGCACATAGCACCCCTCTCCGCTCTCGTCGTAGGACGCCATGTCCTCCGCCTTAATGGTAAGCGTGAGCGTCTGAGATTCGCCCGGCTCAAGCAGCTCCGTCTTATCAAAGGCAACCAGAGTTGCCGCCGCCTTTTCGATGCCGCCGTTCGTATAGGGCGGATTATAGTAAAGCTCTACCACGTCCTTGCCCGCCGCATCTCCGGTATTCGTCACCGTAACGTCTACGGAAATATCCGTCCCGTTCACCTGCAGGTCGCTCATTTCCTGTGTAAACTGTGTGTAGCTTAAACCGTAGCCGAAGGGATAGACCACCTGCGCGTCGTAATCGAACTCCATATTGCCCGCCTCCGCTTCCGCATAAGCGGTTTCATAAAATTTATAGCCTACATAAATGCCCTCCACATAGTTTACAAACTGAGGCAGCGTAGTCTGGTCTTCTCCCGTAAACCAGCTTGTGGAAACAAATGCATAGTCCTCCATATTGTCATAGGTAAACTGACCCCAGTTGTTGTAGCAGGGCGCGGCGGTAAGATCCGCAAGGAAGGTGTCCACAGTACGGCCAGACGGGTTCACCTCGCCGTCCAGGATTTTTCCAAGAGCCGTAAAGCCACTCTGTCCCGGGCAGGGCGCGTAGATCGCGCCTCTGATCTGCTCGTAATCCTTTAAGAAGCCAAGCTCCATCGCGTTATTTGCATTAATCACTACCACAACGTCTTCAAAGTTTTCACACACCAGATCCAGAAGCTCTTTTTCACGATTGTTAAGCTCCAGATAATGCTGTCCTTCCTCCCAGTCGCTGCCCTCGTTTAATGTATCGTCATAGACGCCGTTGAAGTAGGCATTCCCGGTGGTAGCATCCTGCATTCTCCACGAGCCGTCCACAACCGCCGTCATGTCTGTCGGCAGATCGGCATTTTCACCGCCCGGACGGGAAATCACCACCACCGCAGTATCGGAAAAGCTCTTTGCATTGTCAATCATTTCCTGCGAATATGCGGAAACGTTCGGTTCCGGCAGTGTCCAGTCCTGCGCGAACATTCCAATATCCGGACGCGCATCCTTATAATTGTTGTAAAAATCCACCAGCTCCTCATTTATCTCAAAACCTGCCTGCGTCAGCCCGCCCAGCAGATCGACAATCTCATACTGATCCGAGATTGCCCCCGAGCCAACGCCGCCAAAGACCGGGTGTGTGGAGGACCAGCCGAAAACATTCAGCCGGCTCCCGTTCTCCAGCGGCAGAAGCCCGTCGTTCTCCAGAAGAATCATCCCTTCCGCGCTGATATCATCCACATATTGATACGCCTGCTCAATATTTTTTTCCGAAATGCTCCCCTCTCCCGTTGCAAGCGTGAGCATAGTATTCATCGGACCCATGCAAACCATGTTGACTGTGAGCACGATTCCCAGAAGCGCCGCGATACCGACCTGGGTGCGCACCATAAACCTTGTGGATCTGCGCCATTTTTTCATTACCGCGGCAACGATCAATGCAACGACCGCCAGCGCGAGGACTACTCCCAGAAAGATGAGCTGTGACTTACAGCTTTCTATCGCCTTCTGGACATCTTCCATATTGATAGATAACATTCCCTCTCATTCCTTTCCATTTCCGTGTGAAGCTTATTCTTCCGTATACGCTTCTGCGTACGCCGGATAGTCAAAGTTCTCCACGCTGCTCAACGGTTCTGCCAGATATTTTTCCGTGCGCTCGTCTTCTATTACTCCCGCCCAGTTCATACCAAAAGCAAAGTCATACGTGTTGCCCGCTGCATCCGTATAGCACTCCATGTCGCGCGGAACGTCGTCCGTCTGCGCTTCTACAACCTCCATAGAAGCAGGCTGCTGGAATACCAGTAAACCGTTCGGCTCTGTCTGCCCCAGCAGAATCTCAGCGACCGCTTCCGTGTGCTGTTTATTATAGCTTACAAGGATAACGTCCGCCAGCGGCTCGACTTCATCCCATGTCATGCCGCGTTCCATCTTCATGGAAACAATGACCGGAATATCGCCTGCAACAGAGTCTGCATATTGCAAAGCCTCCAGATGTCCGTAGTTTGCGTCATCCGGCGCGGTATTTCCCTTGTAGGAACGGTTTTCCTTCGTGCCGTCTTCCAGAATCTTTCCGCCAATGGATACCTCACTCGCCGTATCCGCCGTATATTCTGCATACTGCAGGGATGCCGGATACCATTCGTCATTTTCCATTGACGCCGTCTGGCCGCTGAAAGCCCCGGTCATATTCGCATCATAGGACATGGTGAACGCTCCCGTCATGCCCACAAGAATGTAATCGCACTCTGCGATATCCTCTGCAGAGGCGCGCACAATGTCTTCTTTTGTATAGGTAGCGTTGCCGTCTGCATCCGCTTCCCCTGCGGGATCGCCGATGGTATCCGTAACGATGTTAAAGTATTCTCCCAGAATTTCCAGATCCATGCCCGGCGTCCAGGACGGATTTCCCTGTGAAATGCCCGTCATCCAGCTTACGCTGAAACCATTGTTATACACATACGGTACATATACGGTCGGTTTTTCGTCGGAAGCCTCTTTTTCGCTGATCGTACCGTCATTTTTAATCATAACCACAGATTTTTTCTGCGTTTCCAGACCATACGCAGTCGCTTCTTCGCTGGCAATAACGGAATCCGCATAAGCAGAATCGCTGTAAGGCTGCTCGAACATTTCCAGACGCATCATCGTAACAAAGAAATTGTTTGCCGCATGGCGCAGGATCTCGTCTGCCTCGTCCTGTCCGTTGCGCTCTACCAGTGCGTCGTATGCCGCCGCGACTACGTCCATAGAACCGTATCCGCCCAGAAGATTCGCGCCTTTTTCCCAGCTAAGTGCAATACGATCCGCTTCCTCCAGATCCTCCGCGCCCCATACGCCTGCGAACTGGAAAACGCCCCAGTCGGTAATCTGCAGGTTATCGTAGCCGTATGCATCCAGAAGTCCGTTGATATAGGAGTTGTAAGCTCCCGCCCATTCTCCGCCGTACGGATTTCCGTCCGCGTCAACGTTGATTGCATACTCCGTCATAACGCCGGAGGCTCCCGTTTTGCCAGGCAGATGGAACACGCCGTCAAAATATGTAATCAGATGCGCTTCCAAATTGTCGCCCGGGAACACCGCGTAACGTCCGCAATTATTGTGGTCGTCACGTCCTCCTTCGGTAGCGCCCGCACCCGCAAAATGCTTTGTAAAGCAGTAAACGGAATCCTTGCCCCAGCCAAGGTCTTCGCCGTTTTCGTCATAAGTGGACTGCATTCCGTTCACATATGCCGTAGCAATATCCAGCGTAAGCTGCGGATCCTCTCCGTATGTGCCGCCCGCACGGTTCATCGTCGGGGACGCAATATCCACCTGCGGTCCCAAAAGAGCGGTAACGCCCGCCGCGCGGTATTGCTTCGCCGTTTCCTGCCCGATCTGCGCTGCCAGCTCAGGATCCATTGTGGAAGCAAGGGAAACACCTTCTATCAGACCGGAAATATTTGCCGGGTCAATCGAAATCATTGCCGGGATACCATAGAAGCAGCTTTCCGCCGTTTCCTGAATGACATTTGCCCATTTTGCGTGGTTTCCGCCGCCCTGTGAAATATTCCGGCTTACGCCGCCGCGTCCGCCCGCCTGAAGGAAGGTGTAGGATTCATCGTCCTCCGCCAGAGATTCGGTAGTGAAATCACCCCAGCCGCCGTGAGACAGAACGGCCGCCAGCTCCGCGCCTTTCATCTGGGATGCCAGGTTCTCAGCGCGTTCCTCGTCGGAAAGCCGCCAGTCCTCGTATACGTCCAGCTCGCCGTCCTGATCCAGATCCTTAAAGGCGTATCCGTCGTCCTCAATCAATTTTACGCCGGAGGTCTGTGACATTCCCAACGTATCGCCGTCTTTATTTTCCACCAGAAGCCAGTTATCGTCCGTCACCTTTACTGTATACTTTTCTCCGTCCTCCGGAAGGTAAGCTTCTGCTGTGTCCGCCTTCGCCGCGTCCTCCGTCTCTTTTTCCGTTTCCGCCGCTTCGGTTTCCGTCTCTGTCGTTTCCGCTTCGGTCTCTGCTTCGGTTTCCGCCGCTGCGCCCGCTGTCTTGTATGGGTCGCTTGCCGCCGCGCCTGCCGTCTTGTATGGGTCGCTTGCCGCCGCGCCTGCCGTCTTGTACGGATCGCTTGCCGCCGCGCTGGCTGTCTTGTATGGGTCACTTGCCGCCGCGCTGGCTGTCTTGTACGGGTCGCTTGCCGATGCTTCTGTCGTTTCGACCGCTTCCGCCGTTGTTTCCGCTACGGCGCTCGTCTCCTTCTGTGAAGAACCGCCGGAACCCGAGCACGCAGTCATGCTCAGAGCCATGACGGAAGCCGTCAGTGCTGTGATTAGTTGTTTCCTTCTCATAACTTCCTCTCCTTTTCTCCTGCATTTTGACGAAATGCTAATTTTTTTGTGTAAATACACTATCACAAATGCATCCTCTCTGCCATTTTTGTCACAAAATGCAAAAAAACGGCATGAAATGCATTTTATGCAGTCACCGGGATTTTTCCCTTTACAATGCGCTTACATAATTTGTCAGCTCATGCATAAATTCTTTTTTCTTCGAACGGCTGACAGGTATTTTTTCCTCCCGGACAATGCAGTTTCCTCCCGAAATGCCGTCCACATAGCGCAAATTTACCATAAAGCCCTTCCCACAGCGGAAAAATCCGTATTTTCCCATTGTATTCTCCAGATCCTTTAAAGACGAGCGGGTAGAAATATTTCCTTCCGCCGTCTTAAACAATACGTTATGACTCTGGCTTTCTATGTAATAAATTTGGGAAATATTTATTTTCTGCACGCCCTCCCCGGTTGGTATCACCGCATACACCTGATCTTTTTTCTCAACCTTCTGAAGCGCTCTTTTTAGCTTCTGAGAAAAGTCAAAGTAATTAATCGGCTTTAAAATATAGTACATCGCTCCAACCTCATATCCTTTCGGAGCATACTCGATCAGATTCGTAACAAATATGATGACGACTTTTTCATCCAGCTCCCGGATTTTTCGCGCCGCCGTCATGCCATCCATGAAGCGCATACGAATGTCCATGAATATCACATCATATTTTCCGTCGTAGCCGTCCGTGATATCCTCTCCGTCGCCAAAAACCGTCATCACAAACTCCGCTCCGTATTCCTTCTCATATCGTTCCAGATATTCCCGAATCTGATTTACACAAAACTTTTCATCCTCTACAACCGCTATTCTGAACATAGCCTTTGCTGCTCCCTTCCCGATACCCTCTTCTCCGTTTGCAGTACCATTCACAGATCCGCCTGAAATATGCTCCGCAGAGGTTACTGTGAACGGTACCCCGCAGAGGGTTTGAGAACCTTCTTCCCGCATGTTTGCATTTGACGGAACCGCCGGCATGCATTATAATGATAGATACATAATTATTTATCATTATATCGTGCGTAATATGCCTGTTCATTCATATTACTGCGTGTATATATAACAATCCTGCGAGGTTTTTATATGGTGACGATAGTACAGGTAAAGGATGATTATTCAGAAAATGTACACTACACTATCCCGGATTATCCCATTTATATCCGCCGAGGACTTCTTTCCTATTTTCCGGGCTTTGCCGCGCCCATCCACTGGCACGAGGATATTGAATTTATTGCGGTGCTTTCCGGGGAAATGAAGTATCATGTAAATGAAGAGATCGTAACTATGACGTCCGGAGGCGGAATACTGGTAAATGCAAGGCAGATGCATTTCGGGTTTTCCGATTCCCGGACCGAATGTGATTTTATCTGTTTTCTTCTGCACCCGACGCTTCTTCACGCCACATCCTCGTATGACCGTGATTTCGTACTGCCCTTTATCAGCAGCGCCGGACCGCCCTATGTTCTTTTGGATAAAAATGTGCCGTGGCAGAAGGAAATTTACCACCAGCTTCTTTATATGTACCGGATACAAAAACCAAAGACCGCACCCCTCCGAGTGCAGTCCTCTTTTCTGACCATATGGTCGCTGTTATGGGAAAATATGGAAATAGAAGCAGAAATCAAAGACGATCCCGGAAACAGCAATCTTGCGATTGTCAAAAATATGGTCGGCTTTATCCAGGAAAATTACCGGCGCAAAATTTCTCTTGATGAAATTGCCGCCGCGGGGGCAGTTGGGCAGAGCAAATGCTGTAAATTGTTTTCCGCCTACCTAGGTCAGACGCCTAACGCCTATCTGAACCGGTATCGTCTGGACAAAAGCGCAGAACTTCTGCGGTATTCCGATATGTCCGTTCTTGAGATTGCCCTTTTCGTGGGATTCAATGGATCCAGCTACTATGCGGAAACCTTCCGCAAGTGGATCGGCGTCAGCCCGACAGAATACCGGAAGCAGAAAAAAATCCGTCCGGACAGCAAAGGATAAGCTGCTCCTCTGACGGCATGGCATGTTTAAATGGATTCGTGCGTACTGCCCTGCGCAGAAGAGCCCGCAGTATAGCGCTGCTCATGCTGCTTTCTCGTCTCATCTATCGCCTCACCATGTCCTGTCAGCGCGGCAAAGGGCGCAAACTGCGCCGCGCGGTCCCGCAGCGGCATACGCGGATGCGTGACAGGCTCCGGGTGCGGCAGATAAAGAATATCCTCATACCGCCACTTCTGCTCCTGCGCCGCCTGTTCCCGCTTTCTGTTCTTTGCCGTTTCTCTGCATTCCCCTTTCATGCCCGGTGTCCTCCAATCTGACCGTTCCGCTCTCTGGCAGTCGCCCCTTCTTTCAGATTTATTCCTTTTAAAATAGCGTTTTTTCCGTATTTGCCGCGAATATCAAGCATTGCCTGCTGCATTCTCCGTTCCTTTTCCCTGGCGGCTCTCTCCTCCTGCTGCTGTTTTTCCAGAGCGGCATAATCCGTAAACAAATCAAGCTGCTCATACTGTATCTCCCGCTTTGCCAGTCCTTCCTCCGTCACATGATTTGCTGTAAGCGTAATTCTGCGGATCAGCAGTTTTTCATCGGTAATCCTGCCGTACAGCTCCATCACCGCCTCCGTGATACGCTTTGCAGAAGAAGTCGGCTCCGGCAGGTTTGCGGTGCCGTGCGCATGCTTTGGAACCCTGCGTCCATAGCGGTCCTCCGTAATCTCTCCGCGGTATTTTTTCGCCCGTTCCGGGTCGGAAAGATTTTCAATATCATACCCGACCGTCAGTACCATCTGGTCAGTGACAAGCCGTTTATCCACCAGATCCAGAGCAAGCTGGTCTGCCATCTCCTGCACGATAAGCGCCGCCTTTTCATTGCTGTACGGACAGTGCAGCACCTGGCCGGCTCCGAGACTGTTTGACTCCGGTTTGTACGCTTTGATATCCGCGATGGTACATGGCTCCCAGCCCCAGGCGTGATCGATCAGAAGCTCGGCATTTATGCCGAACAGCCTGTACAGCAGCGCTTCGTTGTGGTACTCCTCCGGCTTTCCGATGGAGCAGCGCGCCACATCTCCCATGGTGAACATGCCGTTCGCCTCAAGCTTTCTGGCATAGCCCCCGCCGACGCGCCAGAAATCGGTAAGCGGCCGATGGTCCCACAAAAGCTGCCTGTAAGAAAGTTCATCAAGCTCTGCGATGCGGGCGCCGTTTTTATCCGGCGGCATACGCTTTGCCACAATATCCATCGCCACCTTACAGAGATACAGATTTGTCCCGATACCTGCCGTCGCCGTAATTCCGGTCGTCTCATAAACGTCTGCCAGAATTTTCTCAGCAAGCTCCCGCGCGGTAAGCCTGTAGGTGCCAAGATAATCCGTAACATCCAGAAAGATCTCATCGATCGAATAAACATGATGATCCTCCGGCGCAACATATTTCAAATATATATTGTAGATCCGCGTGCTGTACCGAATATAGTGTGCCATCCGCGGCGGTGCAATAATGTAATCCAGCGCAAGCTCCGAATGCTGCTTCAATTCCGTATCATCCCAGGAAGCGCCCGTCAGCTTATGCCCCGGCGCATTTCTTTTCCGCCCGGCATTTACCTCCTTTACCCGCTGCACCACCTCAAACAGACGGGGTCTTCCGGGAATCCCGTATGCCTTCAGGGACGGCGAAACGGCAAGGCAGATGGTTTTCTCCGTCCGCGCTGCATCGGCAACGACCAGATTCGTCGTCATCGGGTCAAGGTTCCGCTCCCGGCATTCTACCGAGGCGTAAAAAGATTTTAAATCAATTGCGATGTATGTGCGGCTCTTTTCCTGCATACGCCTCTGCCTCCCTCCTGCTTCCATTATACGAACATTTGTTCTGAATTTCAAGAGGGAATTTTTATTTCACCGGAATCCCGTTTACCTCAACTTCGTCTGTCAATTCTATCACCAGGCATTTTCTGCCGTCGATCACAGTCGTTTCCACCAGGTCGCTCCTTGCCGGATTGACCTGCACGATCACATCCTTTGTTTTGATTTCAAATTTTCTGGTATTTGCCACGTTTGACGCCACAAATGACGTCTGCTCGCCTGCCGCCTCCTCAAATCGATCGTCAAACTGCGACATTTTCTCCTCCGCCACGCCGCTCTGCTCAAACAGCCGCTTTACCTCCTGCCTGCCCAGCACGAGCGGCGCCGGTTCCTCTTTCTGCTCTTCGATCATTTCATTCAGATTTTCGTGGATTGTACGCACCGTCTCATAATCACAGGCATCTCCCAGTGTTTCCTCCACAAGTACCTGAAAGGTTTCTTTCTGGCTCCCCGCCGTCAACGGAAGCACGCAGCCAAGCACACTATCCACAAAATCGCTGCACGGCATCTCCGGCTTCTGGTTGTAGTAAAGGATGCTGTGAATATCTGCACTGCGGTCATGAAATGCCGGGAAGAGAAAACCGATCAGCGGCATCTCCACCAGCCAGTCCTGCGTGCGGCTGGAAAAGCAGTTTTCCTTCTCATTATACGACAGACAGGGCTTTGCCAGATTTACCGGACAGATACAGCACATAATATGCTCGTAAACCTCATCCGACGCGTCAAACATCTCCTGGTTGTCGGATGCTTTTCCCGGAATATCATACACCGCATACATCAGCAGGATCAGATAATTTCCGGCATAATAATAGGAATCAATGATTCTGTCATAAAATTCTTCCAGGATGCCGTCGTCCTGCAGCCCCGAATATTTCAGCTTCATGAGCAGCGCCTGCGTACCGTCCTCTTTTTCTGTCTCCAGCGGGAATTCCATGTTCAGCAGATTTTTGCCGATCGTCCCGGAAATTGCCTTGCGGAAGATATTCAGATATTTAAAAAATTCCTCCTCCGGTAATGATAAAAATGCTTCCCGAAACTGCGTTTTTTTGTTCTTCTCCCCATCCACGTAGCAGCCGCAGATACGGCTGATCGGACAGCGCTCCTGTGTGTATTGTTTTTTTATCTCTGCAATTTCTTTCTTATTCATTTTCCACCTCTTTTTTCCTGTAACCGCATTTTCCGCATCAGACGGCGGGCCGGTTCGCTCCTGTGACCGCTTTTCCCACATCAGTCGCCGTCAGTTCGCTCCTGTAACCGTTTTCCCGCATCAGCCAGCCGCCAAATTCCGCATCAGATGACGGTCGTTTTGCTTCCGGACACCGGCAATTCCTCCCCGTCCAGGCAGGCACGTTTCAGGCGGTCGCCCTCATATTCCAGTTTCAGCGAAAAAAACGGCTTTTCCTCTTCCAGCAAGCGGAAGAAAACGTAATCGCCCTCCCAGAGGTTCAGCCCGGACAGCTCTGATTTTTTCACCCACTCCAGTTTTCCCTCGTCGCAGTCTGTCATCTCTCCTTCATAGCCGTCCGCCGTATACAAAAACATATATTCCGTTTCCCAGCCGGCGCAGACAAACGTCACGATCCCGCGCAGGCGGTAGCTGGTAAGTACAAGCCCTGTCTCTTCCCGCGCCTCACGCAGCAGGCACTCCTCCGGGCTTTCATCCTTTTCAAAATGCCCGCCGATGCCGATCCACTTATCCCTGTTCACATCGTGTTTTTTCGACACCCGGTGCAGCATCAGATAGGCGTCTTCCTTTTCTATATAACAAAGCGTCGTCAGTCCCATAACTATTCTCCTTCCCGCCTTTTCTTTCCTGCTCATTATAATGTTTTTTCCTCTGGCGTGCAAGAAAAAGAAACTTGACAGCATAATCCCGTGTGGCATATAGTAATAAGAGATATTTCATGGAACGAGAAAGGATGCCGCATCTTCTGCGGCATGGTAAATACGATGATTTATTCAAACATTCTGGAAGCAATCGGGCACACTCCCATCGTCCGCCTCGGGAGGATGAACAGCCCGGAAAATGCGGAAATTCTTGTAAAATTTGAGGGACTGAACGTGGGCGGCTCCATCAAAACGCGCACTGCCTACAATATGATCTGCGACGCCGAGGAACGCGGTCTGATCCATAAGGACACGATCATTGTCGAGCCGACAAGCGGCAACCAGGGAATCGGACTCGCGCTGGTGGGCGCGGTGAAGGGCTACCGCACCATCATCATTATGCCGGATTCCGTCAGCGAGGAGCGCAGAAAGCTGGTACGCCACTACGGCGCAGAGGTAATTCTGATCCACGACGCCGGAAATATCGGCGCCTGCATCGAAGAATGCCTGCAAACGGCACTTCGCATGCAAAAAGAAAATCCCAATGTTTATGTTCCGCAGCAATTTGAAAACCCGGCAAACCCGATGGTTCACCGCCACCACACAGCGCTTGAGATCCTTGAACAGGTTGCAGGACCGATCCACGGCTTCTGCTCCGGCATCGGCACCGGCGGCACCATCACCGGCATCGGCGAGGTGCTGAAAGCGCAGAACCCCGATATGGTCATCTGGGCTGTCGAACCGGAAAACGCAGCAATCCTGGCCGGCGGCACCATCGGCACTCATCTGCAGATGGGAATCGGCGACGGCGTCATTCCGGATATCTTAAACCGGGAAATCTACGATGACATCTACATTGTCACCGACGAGGAAGCCATTCAGACTTCAAAGGATCTTGCCCGTCTGGAGGGTATTATGTGCGGCATCTCCAGCGGGACGAATGTAGCGGCTGCGCTGAAGCTCGCCAGAAAACTCGGCAAAGGAAAGACGGTTGTCACCGTACTTCCGGACACCGCAGAGCGCTACTTCTCCACCCCTCTGTTTGCAAACGAATGATACCTACCTTTCGTTCGGGTAGACTACCCCGATCTGTGCGCGGATATTGTCCATCAGTTCCATAATATATATGGTTTCTGCATGCGGCATTTCCGGGCACTCTTTTTCGTTCTTTTTAAGCGCACGCATACACGCCTCCACCTCATACTCGTAGCCGGTGATCTGCTTCGGCGTCTCATATTCCGCAATCAGATGATGCTCTGTATCGTAAACGCGGATGCCCTCACAGTTGTTGATATTCTGAACCAGGATATAGCCCTTATCCCCGTAAATCGCACCCTCGCGATTGCATGCCGCCCGCATATCGCTGTGGAGCGTCGCTGTTTTTCCATCCTTGTAGATCAGTGTGATATTATCCACGGCATCCACGCCCCGCTCCGTCAGAACCGCCGACGCCTTTACCTCCTTAATCTCATCGCCAAAAACCATCGACGCAAAATTCAGCGGATAAACGCCAAGATCAAGCAATGCTCCGCCGGCAAGCGCCGGATCTGTCATACGCTGTACATGCTGCAGGGGATAGGAAAGCGTTGCATAAAGCGAATGCGGCGTACCAATGATCCCGCTCGCCAGTACCTCATCCAGGGTTTTTCTCATCGGCATATAGCGCGTCCAGATCGCCTCTGTCGCAAGCACGCCCCTCTCTTCTGCCATCGCCAGCACTTCCTTCGCCTGCGCCGCGTTTTGTGTAAAAGATTTTTCCGTCAACACATTTTTTCCGTGTGCAATGCACAGCTTCATGTGCTCATAGTGGTGCGAATGCGGCGTTGCAATGTAAATCAGATCAACCTCCGGATCGCATACCAGCTCCTCATAAGAGCCGTAAGCGTGCATAAAACCATGCTCTTCGGCAAACGCCTTCGCCCGCTCCGGATTTCTTGACGCCACTGCCCAGGAAATTACCTGCGGCATCTCATGGATCGTTTCCGCCATCTTGCCGGCAATGTTCCCGGCTCCTAAAATTCCCATTTTCATTTCCCTTTTCCTCCTTATGCGATAAATTTTGCCCCATATCCTTCCACTCACACAGAGCCTTACGGACAGGAATTTTTACTGCGCTCTTTAAATGAGCTTTCCCCAACCTGATGCCTGCAAAAAAACCCCAGGCATCCGCAATCACTGATTTTGGAATACTTGGGGTTTCATTTTTTGCTTACTTTGCGTAGTCTACCGCGCGTGATTCACGGATTACGCTGACTTTAATCTGTCCCGGGTATTCCAGTTCAGCTTCAATCTGTTTTGAAATATCCCTCGCCAGCAATACCATGTCCGCATCGCTGACTTTCTCAGGAACAACCATAATTCGAATCTCTCTACCTGCCTGAATAGCAAACGATTTGTCAACGCCCTTAAAGGCATTTGCAATATCCTCTAACTGTTTTAATCTGTTGGTATATGTTTCCAGTGTTTCTCTTCTTGCACCCGGGCGCGCAGCTGAAATTGTATCTGCCGCCTGTACAATACATGCAATTAAGGTTTCTGGTTCTACATCGCCATGGTGGGCTTCCACTGCGTTGATGACAGTCTGTGACTCCTTGTACTTTTTACAGAGGTCTGCACCAATCTGTATATGAGAGCCATCCACTTCATGGTCGAT
The DNA here is from genome assembly GCF_047017445.1 of Marvinbryantia sp. Taxonomy (NCBI): domain Bacteria; kingdom Bacillati; phylum Bacillota; class Clostridia; order Lachnospirales; family Lachnospiraceae; genus Marvinbryantia; species Marvinbryantia sp. Next base: position 117,582 of record NZ_JBKXTT010000006.1, read on the forward strand.
GGATTTGCCAATGTCATGCAATAAACCGGCACGCTTCGCCATGCGAACGTCCAAGCCGATTTCCCCTGCCAATAAACCTGCCAGATGCGCCACCTCGACAGAATGCTTCAGTGCATTCTGACCATAGCTGGTGCGGAATTTCATTCTGCCCAGCAAGCGTATCAGCTCCGGGTGGATTCCATGTACTCCTACCTCTAAAGCTGCTGCTTCGCCTTCCTCGCGAATCATTGTTTCTACTTCTTTTTGTGCTTTTTCAACCATTTCTTCGATTCTGGCCGGATGAATGCGTCCGTCCACAATCAGCTTTTCAAGTGCAATTCTGGCAACTTCTCTCCTGATCGGATCAAAGCTGGACAGAATTACCGCTTCCGGCGTATCGTCGATGATCAGATCAACGCCTGTCATTGTTTCGAGTGTACGGATATTTCGTCCTTCACGTCCGATAATACGTCCTTTCATCTCGTCACTCGGGAGCTGCACCACGGAAATTGTAGTTTCTGCCACATGATCGGCCGCACAACGCTGAATGGCAGTCGCTACATATTCCTTTGCTTTCTTACCTGCTTCTTCTTTTGCTCTACTCTCCAGCTCTTTATAGAGTCTGGCGGTATCGCTCTTCACTTCGTCTTCAACAGTTTTTAACAGATAGTCTTTTGCCTGCTCGGAGGTTAAACCTGAGATTCGCTCCAGTTCCTGCATTTTTCTGTCGTGAATCTGCTCAATCTCGACACTCTTTCGCTTTAACTCTTCTTCTCTGGCTGTCAAATTCGTCTCGCGTTTTTCCAGTGCATCAGACTTCTTATCAATGGCTTCTTCCTTTGATAATACGCGCCGTTCATACTTCTGCAGCTCTGCTCTGCGCTCTTTGGTTTCCCGATCCAGCTCGTTCTTGCGGTTCATGGATTCTTCCTTCGCTTCAAGCAGTGCTTCGCGCTTTTTCGTCTCTGCGACTTTCAATGCATCATCTATTATGTCCCTGGCTTTTTCCTCCGCACTGCCGATCGTTTTTTCCACTACATTTTTCCGATAGGCAAGCGCAGCAAACCAGCTAATAGCTGCTGCAAGCAAGGCGACTGCGACACAGATAACAATCGTTACTGCACTCACAGGAGCACCTCCTTATTAAGTTTTCATTGTACAATTACAACAATTCAATTCTATACTTTTTTTTATCTTCTGTCAAGTAATTGTAAACCGAAAAACAATATATTAGAATCGGCAGGCAAAATAGCAAAGCCGACAAAAAATTATTCGTCATACGCTTTCATGCACCGCCCAATAGCGGCTCCCGAAAATCCCTTTCTTGCGAGGAATGCATACATGCGCCTCTTTTCGGCCTCGTCTGCACTCTCCGGCTGATAATGGCGTTTTTCCATCCAGCCGCGGATCAGCTCCTCCTCCGGGACGCTCTCCGACTCCTCGAAGGCTGCTTCCACCAGACTGCGCTCCACTCCGCGCAGATACAGCTCCTGCTCGATCTGACGGCGGCTTTTCTTTACCTTCATGCATTCCACATACTGCCTTGCGTAGCGGGCGTCGTCCACATAGCGGTAGCCCTTCACATATGCGATTGCCTCGTCGATAATCTCCGGCGGGTACTGCGTCTTTCCGAGACGCAGCTTATCCCGCAGTTGTTTTTCCGTGTAATCCCTGCGCTCCAGAAGATGCATACAGCGCAGCTTCGCTCTCTTTGACAGATCATATCCCATCGCAGCTTACTCTCCGGCTGCGTTCATGCTCTGCTTCGCTGCAGTCTCCGCCGGGTTTTTCACAGCGGCATCGGCAGGAGCTTTCTCATTAGCATCCGCATTCTTTTTTCCGGCAGCGTCTCCCGCTTTCTTCCCGGCGGTATCCGCAGATTTTTCATCGGTCGGCTTGCGGTCTACAGGCAGACCATAGTGCTCGCGCACCTTTGCCTCCACCTCGTCCATAACTGCCGGATTTTCCCGCAGGTAATTCTTGGCGTTTTCTCTGCCCTGCCCGATCTTTGCGTCGTTGTAGGCATACCATGCGCCGCTCTTGTTGATGATGCCAAGATTCGCCGCCAGATCGATGATATCCCCTTCTCTTGAGATACCCTGCCCGAACATGATGTCAAACTCTGCCTCTTTAAAAGGCGGAGCAATCTTGTTTTTTACAACCTTGATCCTGGTATGGTTTCCGATCACCTCGCCCGCCTGCTTCAGCGCTTCGCCCTTGCGGACGTCCAGACGGATGGAGGAATAGAATTTCAGCGCACGGCCGCCGGTGGTAGTCTCCGGGTTGCCGAACATCACGCCGATCTTTTCACGGAGCTGGTTGATAAAGATGACGATACAGTTGGATTTGCTGATGACTGCCGTAAGCTTTCTGAGCGCCTGCGACATCAGTCTTGCCTGCAGACCGACATGGGAATCACCCATGTCGCCGTCGATCTCCGCTTTTGGAACAAGCGCTGCCACTGAGTCTACAATAATAATATCAACCGCGCCGGAACGCACCAGCGTCTCGGTGATCTCCATCGCCTGCTCTCCGTTGTCCGGCTGGGATATGTAAAGATTGTCGATATCCACGCCAATTTTGGAGGCATATACCGGATCGAGCGCATGCTCCGCATCGATAAATCCGGCAACGCCGCCTCTCTTCTGTACCTCCGCCACCATGTGCAGGGCAACGGTCGTCTTACCGCTGGACTCCGGTCCGTAGATCTCCACGATACGCCCCTTCGGAATGCCGCCAAGTCCCAGAGCAATGTCCAGGCTTAAGGAACCCGTGGGAATAGTTTCCACGTTCAGATTTTTTCCGGAATCTCCTAATTTCATAACAGAGCCCTTGCCGAACTGCTTCTCAATCTGGGAAAGGGCTGCGTCTAACGCTTTCATTTTTTCATCTTTTACCATTGTGTTCTCTCCTTATGCGAACTTATGTTCGCTTTTCTTTTTTCATACTATCGTATTTTTACCGAAATGTCAACTGTTATTTTCCCCTGTGCAGAGCTTTTTTCCGCCCGCCTTTAATATATCACAAATCATTTGTATTTTCAACACTTAAGGTATATAATTCTTGTTGAACTTCCCGGAAAACTATGGTAGACTATGTTCCATGCGCCGTACACAGATGGCGCACACGCTAAAGAAGATAAAAATATGAAAAAGGATTTGAGGATTTATGAACTTAAGTAAACTTTTCGGAGACCGCAAATTTTACCGCTCTATGCTGACAGTTGCTATTCCGATCATGATACAGAACGCTATCACGAATTTTGTGGCAATGCTCGATAATATCATGGTAGGACAGGTCGGCACGGTGCAGATGTCGAGCGTGTCCATCGTCAACCAGCTTATTTTTGTTTATAACCTCTGCCTGTTCGGCGGCACCTCCGGCGCCGGGATCTTTACGGCGCAGTTTGTCGGCAAGGGCGACCACCAGGGCATCCGCTATACGATGCGCTTTAAAATCTGGATCGGCGCGATCATCTCCATCCTTGCCCTTCTGATCTTCGGCTTTGGCGGAGAACCGCTGATCGGTCTTTATCTGAAGGGACAGGCGCAGGCAGGGGAAGCTGCCAGTGCGCTTTCATACGGAAGAAGCTATCTTTCCGTGATGATGGTAGGGTTGATCCCTTTCTGCCTCACCAACGTATACGCCTCCACTCTGCGCGAGAGCGGCGAGACAATGCTGCCGATGAAAGCGGGCATCACCGCCGTGCTTATTAACCTCTGTCTGAACTATGTGCTTATTTTCGGACATTTCGGCGCACCGGCGCTCGGCGTTACCGGCGCGGCGATCGCGACCGTCATCTCCCGCTTTGCGGAGTGCTTTATCGTTGTCGGCTGGACGCACCGTCACCGCGAGAAAAACCGCTATATCGTCGGACTTTACCATTCGCTGCGCATCCCGGCGAAGCTGACGCGCGACATGATCGTAAAGGGAACGCCGCTGCTTTTAAATGAGACGCTCTGGTCCGGCGCGATGGCAATGCTGCTGCAGTGCTACTCCATCCGCGGTCTTTCGGTAATCGCGGCAATGAACATCAACAGCACCCTGTCGAATATCTTCAATATTGTATTTATCGCCATGGGAAACACCGTCTCGATTCTGGTCGGACAGCTTCTCGGCGCAGGCAGGATCGAGGAGGCAAAGACGGCAGCCAGCCGCATGATTGTTTTTTCTGTGCTCTGCAGTCTGGCGACCGGGCTTCTGATGGCCGCTTTCCACGGCGTATTTCCGCAGTTTTACAATACCACGCCGGAGGTTCGTGAGCTTGCGAGCCAGTTTATCCTGGTGACGGCGCTGCTGATGTTTTTACCGGCGTTTACAAACGCCACCTACTTCACGCTGCGCTCCGGCGGCAAGACGCTGCTCACCTTTTTCTTTGACTGCTTCTACGTGTGGATCGTCAACATCCCGCTCGCCTACTGCCTGTGTCATTTTACCGACATCCCGGTGGTGCTGGTCTACCTGACGGTGCAGGCGTCCGAGCTTCTTAAATGCATCATCGGCTTCGTGCTCGTCAAAAAGGGCATCTGGCTGAACACGATCGTAGACGAGTCATAATGCGGACTTCTCATATTTTACAAATCGCAATTAAGCAGGATTCTCCCGGAAACCTCCGCTCACGGAAAATCCTGCTTTTTCCATAATCTCTTTTGCTTTTGCGGCGTTGCCCTCCCCTTTAATCTCCAACAGCACGCCGCTTACCCGCGCCTGCTCTCCCCTGCTGCGCATCCAGCGCTGCATCAGCGCGGCGTCCATGTAGACGCCCTCTTCCTTTACGATCGCCAAAAGCTGCGCCGGTTCCCCCACAGCTTCCCCGGCGGCGTAGTTTTCCGGCATCTCCGCACTTTCGGGGGTCTGCGCCGCCTCTGTTTTCAGCGTGATCTGCAGATCCTCATACGTCTTGGCAAGCGCCTTTGCCTGCCGCTCGCTTATCATCTCCCCGTTTTCATCCGACAGTCCTGCAAAAAAGCTCTCCCCGACCGCCAGAAGCGGCGCGCTCCCGGCAGCCTTCTCCCCGGCGGAGAATAACGCCGTCAGCGGATACTCTGAAAAATCCACGCCGGTTATGGTGACTTTTGCCGAATACTGGTTCACCCCGATCTCACATTCCCGCTCAAACAGCGCCCACCGCTTCTGAAAGCCCGGCAGCTCCTCCATCTGCGCAAGCAGATCCGCCGTGATTTCCTTCCCCGGAAGAGACACCCGCAAAAATACCGGCGTCTGCTCCTTTTTCAGCGCGCTTCCAAGCTGAAATGCCAGAAAAATGAGAAGCGCCGGCGCCGCCAGAAGCAGCCGTGAATACAAATTCTCATACCATCTTCTCAAATTCATCCGCTCTGCTCCTTTTTCTTCGCCGCTATCAGATCCGCCAGGCGGTCGCGGCTTCTTTTCAGGCGCAGTCCGAGAATCGCAATGATCAGAAGAAACAGAAGCACAAGAAGCACCAGCACCGCGCCATACCATTCATTTGTCTGCACAGTCTCCTTCTCCACCGTCAGCTCGACGATCTGCGGCTTTTCGATCACCGTTGTAAATTCCTGTGTCTGGGTGTAAACCTCCCCATCGGCGTCCTCGTAGGTGAGGGTAAGCGTTCCCGCCGTCTGCCCGTAAGCGCTCTCCTCCGCCTCCGCATCGTACTGCGAGATAGATTCCATATTTTTATTTCCAACATAGATGCGCATAGAGCCGTCAAAAACCGCGCCTGCCTCCACGTTTCCGGCGGTCACCGCTTCCGTTGCGAACAGACCAGGCGCGTTCAGCTCGATGCGCGCCTGGTAGATAGCGGTCTTTCCGGTATTGCGGATCCGCACCGCCGTCTCCACCGTTTCCTGCGAATAAACCTTCGACGGAAGCGCAAAGTCCTCCAGCACCGCCTGCGCCGGCTGATAGATTTCCAAAAAAACGTCCTCCGAAGCATTGTACACGGTTCCCTTTTCATTCTCATATTCAAACGAAAACGTCACCGCCTGCTGCCCGGATTCTGCCCCGACCGCGGCTGCTGCGCCGGTGGTTAGCGTGATCGTTTCCTGCGGGTACACCCTGCTGAAGTAAAAGGAGGTCGTTGTCAGCGAAAGACTGTTATCCGCCGGTTTTAAAGTCACTTTTAAATTATAGATACTGTCGCTCTGGCTCGTGTTGGCAAAGACAGTCACAAATTCCTTTTCCAGCCCCGCCTGGATACGCTGACCGGACAGACTGTTCGATTTCAACAGAAGCTTTGGCTGGTGATAAATCTTTTCCGTCTCAGCCGCGCCGCCGTAATCTCCGCCGCTGTAGCTTCCTCCACTGTACCCTCCGCCGCCCGTATAACCGCCATCCGCCGGCAGCGCCGACGGATCCTCCGTATCCGGCTCGGTCTGAGGTTCCTCTGTATCCGGTTCCTCGGGCGTCACCGGTGTGACCGGCTCATCTGGTCCACCGGGCTGCGGTTCTGTCGTCGGCGTATTGGGCTGCGGCTCCGTGACCGGCTCATTGGGCTGCGGCTCCGTGACCGGCTCATCATGTCCTGGCTCGTTGCCAGGCGTATCCGGTTCGGGCGGATCGCCGCCCGTTCCATCCGCAATGGTAATGTACAGCCGATAAGCGCCCTGCACCGAAGCGCCCGTTTCCGTATAGCCCGACGCCTGCACGATCACCGGGTATTTTCCGTTTTTGCGCGCCTTCTCCAGAATGATATCGCATTGGAATAAGTAGACCTCGACGCTCTCCTCAAAAAGACAGACCTCTTTTTTTACCTCCTTCTGAAAATTTGCGTAGACAAACGGCGCGTTTTCCGGCATGGAAATCCCTGCCGTCAGACGGTCTCCCCGCAATTCTTCCTGTGCAAGAAACGGCACGACCAGATGCACAGTATCGTTTTCCACAACCGGGATGTAGCCCTGCGCGTAGGAGGTTTTCATATTTTCATAGACATGCGCCGTGTCAATTTCCAGCCCGCCTGTTTCCGGGAGCGGACGCATCATAGCGCCGCCCGAAACCATCTGCCGCGCAGTCTGCTCTGCCGCGCAGCCGTCGTCCGGCATCTGCGCTGCCGCATAGCCGCCGGGCAGCTGCACACCCCCAACGCCGCTCTGCAAAACCAGCAGCGCGCAAAGAAGCATTCCCGCGCTCCGGCGCAGCCTTTTTGAAATGCGCTTCCCATACCTGTTTACGCTCATACCTTTTCGTTCACCTCCCTCAGCACTCCTGCGTCCATCTCGAAAACCCGGTCGCAGAGAATACGGATGTCCTCGCTGTTGTGGCTTGCCAGCAGGATCGTCTTTCCCTTTTCTTTTTCCTTTAAGATCAGCCTGCGGATTTCCTCCACGCCATGCCGGTCCAGTCCGTTGAAGGGCTCGTCCAGGATCAGAAATTCCGGTTCCTCCATGATCGCCTGCGCGATGCCAAGCCGCTGCCGCATACCAAGCGAGTATTTTGATACCGGCTTTTTTAAATCCGGATTCAGGCCTACGCGCAGCAGCACCTCCGTGATATCCTCCCGTTTCAGCTTTCCCCGCAGACCGGCAAGGATTTCCAGGTTCCGCCTGCCGCTTAAATTTGCAAGAAAGCCCGGCGTCTCGATAATCACGCCGATGCTCTCCGGGAAATCAATTTCCCTTCCGATATATTTCCCGCCGACCTTCACAAGCCCCTCGGTGACCGGAAGGAAGCCGCAGATGCATTTCATCAGCACGGTCTTTCCGGAGCCGTTGTTGCCGACGATCCCGTACACCTTTCCGCGCTCCATGGAAAAATCCAGCTTTTTCAGCACTTCCTCCTCCCCGAAGCACTTGCGCACATTTGTCAGTTCCACATAATCCATGTCAGATTTCCTCCAGTTTCTTATCCAGCGCCATTCTGTGCAGCGCCGCCATGCAGAGCGCAAGCAGGATCAGAAAGATCCACAGCGCATAGTGCTCCGGTCCCCAGTTATTTTCCGCCAGGATCCATTCCGACGGATCAACGCAGTACAGCTCCTCCAGATACCGCTGGCGCAAAATGATCCCGGCGTAAAATACGATAAACGGCAGGCCGAGCGCCAGATACGAAGAGCCGCTGACCGTCCCTAAAAAGGCGGCAAAATCGGCAAGCGCAGACGCGATCAGACAGACGCGGGCAAGCACCTGCAAAAGCTCCTGCAAAAGCTTCGGCTGCCAGATAAATACAGCCTCCCGCGCGAAAAAAAGCAAAAAAAAGAAGAGCGTCGCCAGAATCGCTGCCAAAAGCCACACCAGCGCGCCGGAAATCGTTGTCGTAAGGACACGGTCGCGGCAATACTCCGTTTTTGAGCGGCGCACGATCAGAAAGCGCAGAAAATTGCACTGCCGTTCCCTTAGATATTCCTCCGCGCACGGGAGCACTGCCGCGACCGGGAGCAGAAAAAGCGCCGTCTGCGATTTCAGCCCCTCTGTCGTCAGCTTCAGAAATGTGCCCGTCTCCAGCGCCCCGCCCTCTTTCAGCTCCGGCATCGCCGTTCCCAATACGATGCCGGAAAACGCCAGCAGAACCGCCAGGTAAAATCTCTTTTCGCGCAGCATTCTTGCAAAATCCATTGTCAGCCTCCCAGAAATGTGAAATTGTATCTGCGCAGCGCCCGCATGGATAAGAGATACATCAAAAAAAGCATTCCCCCAAAGATCAGCAGCGACTGCCCGACCGTCGGCAGATTATCGTACCCGAAATCATGCATTCCGTAGACGGCATTGTTCAGCGGACTGATCCAGCCGACAACGCTGCGCACACGGTACATCTCGTACTCCTCCATTCCCAGCAGCTTTCCGAGCACCTCCGGGTCCAGAAGGAATCCGTACAGGCTGTAGCCGAGCGCAAACATCATGCCGTATTTTCTGCCTGCCAGCAGATTGCCGAGCAGGATCAGAAAGCCGAGCGTCAGACTGTACCCGAGCATCAGAGCTCCCGCCTGCAGCATGCATCCGTAGGGGCTGATGCTCTCCATCACCTTCACGGTGGAGGGAACGTTTAAATCCTTTCCAACGGAGGAATAGCCAAGGATCGCCGCCGTCTCACTCCACAGGTTTCCCGCAAAGGAACGCTTCATGCAGAGCAGCACTGTCACCAGCAGGGTAAACCCCACATAGAGCGCCGTTACCAGCACGATGTAGAGAAACTGCGCCGCCAGCCACCGCCGCTTCGTCATGCGCATCAGATAAAACGGCGTGAAGGCGGTCAGCTTCGGCAGGTCGGAAAAGAGAAAGATGAGCAGCAGCGAGACGAGCAGGATCGCCGTCGCGTCCCCGAATGTCCAGATAAACGGCTCCGCCGCCTGCATACTCGTCCCGAAGCGCTCTGTCACCTCCATGACACGGCTGCTTAAGAGAAAGCAGATGATAATGCCAAGCAGAAACGTAATGACTGTGCGGGAATTCCGGAAAAACCCCATAAAATTGTAGCCGACCGCCGACCGTATCTGCCGCATTTCCCTGCGCCGTTTATTCAGGGCGCGTCTTTCTTTGCCCTCTGCCATCTGCGCTTTTTCTTTCCGCATCTTAGTAACCAAGCTCACGGTTGATCACCGTTCCGTCCGCCGCGTTCACCGTGAGACGGCTGAATGTCGGTTCTGCGGACACATTCGTATACTCCTGATCCTCGTACACTGCATAATCCACCATTTTGCCGAAGAAATCCCAGACCGGAACCAGCAAGCCGGAGACATTGTCCGCGCCCGGATCGTACACGCGCATATAACCGAGCGTCACATGGTCGATGTCAAACGCTTTTCCTTTCGAATATGTCATATCCGAGTTCTGGATCTGCAGCATACTCTCAAAAATCTTTGCGATCTCCGGAAAAGTCATCAGCTCCACGTTCGCCACCTGCTGCTCGCCGATCTCATAGAGATTGTTTATTTCCACATGCTGGATACCGTCTTTATTTACGGTAAACTGGATTTTTTCGTAGCTCCAGGTCTCCAGCGTGCTTTCCATTGACTCCAGACCGCCGCCCATCTGCATCTCGTCCGTTACCGGAAAGCCGTCGATGTCGCGCGTATAATCGACCTGATAACCGGCGTCGATGTACCGCGACTGTCCCGCTATATTCTCATCCATCTCTGTGCAAAGACTGAGCATTACATTTTTTGCGGAAAAATCACCGGAAAGCCCCAGCTTTTCCATATAGCCGTCCGCTATTTTCTGCGCTTCCTCCGGCGTAATCCCTGCCGTCTCCTCTGCCTTTTCCTCTGTCATGCCAAGTTCTTCCCAGGAAGCCGGTTTCCCGGTCAAAGCGGCCGTTTCCTGCCCTCCGGCAAAATCAACCGCATACCATGTGCGCGAAGGGAACCTCGCTTTATCATTCCCATAGTTTGTGATGTCAATGATCATCGGCATACTGGTGTAGCGCTTTAGCTGATAGCGGTAATTCTGTCCGTCCATCTCCACCATACCGATAAAATTATTTACCGAGGAATCACTGCCATCCTCCGAAACCTGAAAACCTCCGTCAAGCCCCGGCTTTACGGCGGTGCGCTCCGTCGTCTCCGGCGCTTCGGCATACGTCTGCTCCCAGGCGTCGATGTCCTGTTGGATGTCATAAAATTCCTCCGGGTTTTCTATACCGCTTTCCCGTGCGACCGCGATATAGCCGTAGGGATCGGTATTGCCCTCCGCCTGCCATGCCTTTAGCTGGTTCAGCCGCTCCAGAACCTCATCCTTCGTCATTTCATTATAGGTATATCCATTATACACCGGCGCGTCTCCAAAAAAGGCTTCCGTCACCTTGTCTATCCACTCCTGTGAAAAATCCATCTGCCCTACCTTATAGATAGAAATTTTGTCGACGGCGGGCACATCGACTCTGGCGCTGCAGTCCAGTGTAAAGGCGCCGTCCTCCGACTGCACCTGCGCCTCGTATTTTTCCGGCGCCTGCAGACGCGCAGCAAGCGCATTCGAAGCGCCGCTCTTTTCCAACCCGACCGACGCGCTCTCCTGCCCTGTATCTGCCTCCGCTCCGTCCGGTTTCACCTCCGACGGCGCAATAGTCACCGGCTCTTCTGTTCCCGCCTCTTTATAGCTGTCCGCGCTCTGTCCGCTTTTCTCCCGGACGATCGCCTGCTCCGGCGTGCTGGCGCAGCCCGTCATGACAGCAGCCGCGCAAAGGATCGCCGCAAAGCCTCTGGTTCTTCTCATCTTCCTTATCCTCCCCTTCTGGTCTTATGCACAGTGGTTTTAGCCTGCATCTGCTGTTACTATAGCAATTGTTCCATTGCCGTGTCCTCACTGAAATGTAACCAGAATGTAAATCATGAATTGCCCCAGCGCAGTCCGATCATGCTGCCCTCCCCGGGCGCGCTCTCTATGATCAGCTCGCCTCCGTGAAGCCTTGCAATCTGGCTGCAAAGTGCAAGACCAAGCCCGGCGCCCCCTTCTTTTCTGGAGCGCGATTTATCTACCATATAAAAAGGCTCTGTGATATGCCGGATTTCCGCCTCCGGGATCCCGCAGCCCTCGTCCCGCACAAAAATGCCTTCCCGCGCGGCGGTAAGCCAGAGCGTGCCGCCCTCTCTGCTCGCCTTTGCCGCATTGTCGATAAGGTTCGTGATAAAGCTCAGAAGCAGATCCTCATCCCCCTCGATCTCCTGCACGTCCGCCTGTATTTTCAGGAAAAGCCTCTTTTCCTGAAGTCGGCGGAAGATGAGCTTTTCCGCCTTTGCAAACAGCTCTGCCACGGATATGCTGCGCTTTTCAATGCTCTCTTCATCAGACAGCTCCACGATCTGCAGCATTTTGACCGACAGGCGTGACAGGCGTTTGCACTCTTCCTCGATGTATGCGAGCGCATTCGTCCGGCGCTCCGGTGAAAGCTCTACCTTCTGCAGAAGCTCCGCATAGCCCTGGATCGCAGTCATCGGCGTTTTCAGCTCATGAGAAAGAGCTCCAAGAAGCTGCCGCTGCTTTTCGTTTGCCTCTGAGAGCGCGTACACATGCTCCTGCACGCGGTCCGCCATGCGATTGAAGCTCTCCGACACCTCGCCGACCTCGTCCCGGCTCGTGCAGAGCACACGTTCCCCGTAATTTCCGTCCGCGATCACGTTCGCCGCCTCCCGCAGCCGGTAAAAGGGCTTCAGGATCCTTCGAAGAATCAGCGTGACCGCTCCCACCAGCAGAAGCGCAAGTGTCAGGGAAACCGCCGCTCCTCGCAGGAAAAGCGCCCAGCTGTCCGCATAAATATCCGAGATATCACGATAGCGGAGAATACGAAAGCCGGTATCCTCTGATTGCCAGTAGCAGATCAGCAGATGCTTTCCGCTTATCTCCTCAAGAAACAGGTGGCTCTGCGCCTCTTTAAAAATCCCAAGCGCCTTATCATAGCGCTCCCCGAAGGAGGAGATTTTTCCCTCCGCGTCAAATTCATAAGGCGTTGTATTGGCGAGCTCCTTCTCCCGGCCGTAGAGCACACTGTTTACTTTGCAGATATCGCGGAACACCGCGACCGCCCACTGCTCCTTCACGCGCTCATCCTCTATATATTTCTCCTGTTCCTTCCACTTGCTTTCAAATTCCGTTCCATCCGAAGAAAGCTTCTCCCACTCCAGGCGCACGGTATTTTCCAGGATCTGCCGCGTCGTCTCCCAAAGGTTCCAGGCGGCAAACACCTGGGACAAAAGAAGCAGCAGACCGGCTGCTGCTGCTGAAATTTTTGCAGATAGCTTCATGATTTATCCTCCAGACGGTAGCCGATGCGCGGCACCGTTTTGATAACGTCCTGAAAATCCAGTTTTTTGCGGATGCGCGCGATGTGGACGTCGATGGTCCGCGTCTCGCCCTCAAATTCCACGCCCCAGAGACTGCGCAGCAGCTCTTCGCGGCTGATCGCAATGTTTTTGTACTTTACCAGCAGCATCAGACAGTCAAATTCCATCGGCTTAAACGGGATCTCCACGCCCGCCTTTTTCACGATCCGCTCCTTCGGAAAAATCTCTACGTCGCGCACGCACAGGCATTCTTCCTCCTTCTGATAGCGGCCAAGCACCTTTTCCACGCGCACCAGAAGCTCCAGCATCTCAAAGGGCTTCACCAAATAATCCTCCGCCCCGTCCTTTAAGCCCCGCACCTTGCTCGGCAGATCGCCGCGCGCCGTGAGGAAAATGACCGGAATTTTCTTTGCCCGCAGTTCCGGCAGAAGCGCAAAGCCGTCCTTCCCCGGCAGCATCACGTCCAGGAGTGCAAGATCGTAATGTACGTCACCCTTTAAGTGTTCGCTCACCGCATCACCGTCGTAAAACGGCACCGCCGTATAGCCCGCCGTCTCCAGATTGATGCAGACCAGCTCGTTGATATGCTCCGCATCCTCTATCACCAGAATGTTTGCTTTCATCCGTAAATCCTCTCTGTCCGGCCCCGAAGGAGGGCGCTTTTATGTCATCTTGACATGATTTTATTACAAAAAGACCCTTTTTACAACCGGGAGGCTGTAACCATATTGTAAAAAAACAAAGCCCCCGGATATCCTTCCAGAGGCTCGTATAAGTGAAATACCGGAAGCTCCTAACGCTTCTCCACGATTTCACCTTTCTTTTTGTAGATACTGTTTGCCGGAATGACGCCGCGCACGCAGGACACCGGATATACCTGTGCGCCGCGTCCAATAACGGTTCCCGGATTGAGCACGGAATTGCAGCCGACCTCGACATTGTCGCCGAGCATCGCGCCGAATTTCTTCAGTCCGGTAGCGATCTGCTCTTCGCCGTCCTTCACCACGACCAGCGTTTTGTCGGATTTCACATTGGAGGTGATGCTGCCCGCTCCCATATGCGCCTTAAATCCAAGGATGGAATCACCCACGTAGTTGTAATGCGGCACCTGCACCTTGTTGAACAGCACCACGTTTTTCAGCTCGGTGGAATTGCCGACTACCGCGCCCTCTCCGACGATCGCATTGCCGCGGATAAACGCGCAGTGACGTACCTCAGCGTCTTTGCCGATGATCGCCGGGCCGTTGATGAACGCCGTCGGCGCTAACTTTGCCGATTTCGCCACCCAGACATTCTCACCGCGCTGCTCGTATTCCTTTGGATCAAGGGATGCCCCAAGCGCTAAGATAAAGGCGCTGATTTTCGGGAGCACCTCCCACGGATACACCGCGCCCTCGAACAGATCCTTTGCGATCGTCTCCTCTAAGTTGTACAGGTTACTGATTTTTGCTTTCTCCATTTTTCCTTCCTCCTGTTTTATGACTGCTGCCTTCGGATTTCTCTTTTTCTCTTTTGCCCTTTGCATCATAGAACTTCGCCGCGGCGTCGAACACGCTGCGCAGCTCAAGATGCATGTTGGTATTTAAAACATTCTCCGTCCGGCTGCGGACAAAGTTGTTTAGCTTCGTCATGTATTCGTCCGGTGTGATAGTGCCCTCTGCCACATAGGTCAATCCCTTCTCCCAGCTCGCCGTCAGCTCCGGATTCAGAAGCGAGCGGATGGAGCGCGCCACCACATCGAAGATCATCTCCCCAAGCAAGGTCGGCGTGAGAATCTGCGTCTTTTTGTTGAGGGCAATGTATTTGTTTGCGATCAGCTTTTTTAAGATCTCTGCTCTGGTCGCGCTGGTGCCGATGCCGCTGCCCTTGATCTGCTCGCGCAGCTCTTCGTCCTCGATAAGCTGCCCGGCGTTCTCCATCGCCAGGATCATCGAACCGGAATTGTATCGCTTGGGCGGGCTTGTCTCGCCCTCCCTGATCTCCAGTTTCTCCACCGGAAGAACCGCACCCTTTTTCAGAGCGTTCAGCGTCGCAAGAAGCGCCGCGTCCGTCTGCTCCTCCTTATTCTGACGGGTATCCGCCACCTTCAGATACCCCGGCTCCTCCAGCACCTTAAAGGAGGAAAAGAATTTTTCCCCGCCGATGACTGTCACCAGATTGATCTTGCGGTAGACTGCCGCCGGATAAAAGATGCTTAAAAATCTCCGGGCGATCAGCTCATACACTTTCGCCGACTGCGCCGAGAGCCGCTGCAGGGCGCCAAGCCCCTGCCCGGTGGGGATGATCGCATAGTGATCGGTGATCTGCTTGTCGTTCACATAGCGCGACCGGCTGATGCCCTTATAGGTCCCCGCCTCCAGCACCTCCTGCGCAAAGCTTCCGACCGCCGGACAGGAGCAGAGCCCTCTGATATTTTTATAAATTTCCTTCGCCACCGCCGTCGAAAGCACGCGGGCATCCGTTCTCGGATACGTCACCAGCTTTTTCTCGTAAAGCTCCTGCACGGTGCGCAGCGTCTCGTCCGGGCTGATCTTAAACAGTCTGGAACATTCATTCTGCAGCTCCGCCAGGTTAAAAAGAAGCGGCGGGTTTTTACTTTCCTTCTTGCGCTCAATGCTCTCCGCCACTGCCTTTAACGGCTGTGCGGCGCTGAGCACATCAATCAGCTCCCGGGCATCCTTTTTCTCTTTAAAGCCGTTTTCCTTATAAAGCTTAGGAGACTGAAAATATTTCGAGCCTTCCACCGCCCGGAATTCACCCTCAAATTCCCGTCCGCCGCAGACACAGGTGCTCACCACACGGTAAAACGGCGTTTTCACAAATTCCCTGATCTCCCGCTCCCGCCGCACCACCATGCCGAGCACACAGGTCATCACACGCCCGACCGAAATCACTGTATAGCGCGTGCCCTGGTAATTCGAGATGGCATTTCCATATTTTAAAGTGAGGAGCCGTGAGAAATTAATCCCCATCAGATAATCTTCCTTCGCGCGCAGATAGGCGGCATCCGCAAGGTGATCATACTCCGACAGATCCTTTGCCGTCTTAATACCGCGCAAAATCTCCTCCTCGGTCTGCGAGTCGATCCAGACGCGCAGGCGCTTCTTCGTCTCCTTTTTCACGCCCGCCTGCTGCTCGACCAGTCGGTAAATATACTCTCCCTCTCGCCCGGAGTCGGTGCAGACGTAGATCGTGTCCACATCCGCGCGGTTTAAAAGACCGCTCACGATCTTAAACTGCTTTTCCACGCCGGGGATCACTTCATACAGAAATTTTTCCGGCAAAAAAGGAAGTGTCGCAAGGCTCCACTTCTTGTATTTCTCATCGTATACCTCCGGATAGCTCATCGTAACGAGATGACCGACGCACCAGGTGATCACGGCGGTGTCGCTCTCCAGGTAGCCGTCACGGCGGGACGTATTTATCTTTAAAGCTTTGGCAAACTCCTGTGCCACGCTTGGTTTTTCTGCTATAAATAATGCTTTTGCCATAAATCCTCATCAATCATGTGCGCCGCGGCCGCAGAACACATATCTGCCGAGCCCAAAGAACACAAGGCCCGCCACCGCAAGCGTCAGAGACGCCAGGAAAGCGGAAACTCCCGGCGACACAAACATTTCCTGCCGGAACAGGCTGAACACCGTGATATATTGCAGCACGGAAAGCTCCGGCACAAAATCCTGCAGCAGATAGACTGCATAAAACAGCAGCGGCAGCCCGATGCCAAGCCCGTAATAAAAAGGCATGGATGGTCTGCTGCCGGCGCAGGAAATAAAGAAGCACCAGCCTGCTATAAAAAGCTGCAGGCACATTGCTCCAAGATTCAGTACAATATAGGTATTCTGGTTCCACATGCCCGTCAGATCGTACACATGAAGCACGCTTCCGAGCAGCATGGAAAACGCCAGCAGCACAAATGCGCTCAGTCCCACAAATACCGCCTTTGTCATAATGATCTGCGAAGGACTGATACCGGTCGCGAGCAGAAACGTCATCGATTTGTCGGCGTCACGCCTGCGCACCGTCTCCATCGCCAGCACCATGCTCATCAGCATCGGAATTACAACGACCGGCAGCGTATCCCAGAACATGTCCGAAATCCGGATAAGGCGCATATTCCGAATGACTGCAGCAATCAGAAGGCTTGCCGCCTGCAGGCAGTAAAATACCACCAGCGTTTTCCGGTTGATCATAAAGTCCTGTTTCAGAATCGGTATGTTAAGCATGAAGTCCTCCGTATATGTGCACAAATGTTTCTTCCAGACTTAATGGAACAGGCTCGATGCTCGTCACATGATAATTTGCCAGCGTGCGGATAAGCGGAAGCAGCTCCCCCTGCAGAGATACCACCAGGTTGCGATCCTTCATGCTCCTGATCTCGAAGGATTCCTTCGCGAACTGCATCGCCGACCGGCTGCTGCCAAACTGGATCAGATATCTGCGGTACATATTTTCCCGCATATTTTCCACGTCGCCAAGATAAACGATATTCCCCTTGTCAAGAAGTCCCACCCGGTCGCAGGTGAGGTCGGCGATATCAACATTATCTGACGTGAGAACGACCATCTTCCCCTTTTCCTTCTCCTCCAGGATCAGATCGACCATCACGCTTCGCGTCTTACTATCCAGATTGCGGAAGGGATTGTCGAGAAGAATTACCGGCGGATTGTGCATCAGCGCGCAGACAATGCCCGTTTTCTGCACGTCCGCCGACGTCATTTCCCCGATTTTTTTATCAAGATTCAGCTCCAGACACTTTGCCGTGTTAAAGAGATTTTCCAGGTTGCGCATCCCGCGGATCTCCGCGTTGGAGCGCAGAAACTGCCGTCCGGTAAGGCCTGCAGGCAGAGTGATCTCATCCGGCAGATAACCGATCATCTTGTGCAGATAGACGGACGCGCGCACGCAATCCTTTCCGTTGATCGCACACCTTCCTTTTGTCGGATTTTCGAACCCCATAAGCATACGAAGAGCGGTGGTCTTCCCGGAGCCCTTCGAGCCTACCAGCCCAAAGACCTCCCCGACTTCCACCTCGAAAGAAAAATCAAATATTCCCCTTCCATCCTCAAACCGCTTCGTGAGGTTCTTAAATCGTATCATCGCGCCTTCCTTATCTGAACATCCTATTTCTTTTCAATGTAACCGAGCGCCTTGAGGCATTCTGCGCAGAGCACCGCTCCGCCTGCCGCGCCGCGGACAGTATTGTGGGAAAGTCCCACGAATTTATAATCGTAAACCGTATCCTCACGCAGTCTTCCGATGGAAACGCCCATGCCCTTCTCGTAATCGACGTCTGCCTTTACCTGCGGACGATTGTCCTCCTCCAGATACTGGATAAACTGCTTCGGAGCGCTCGGCAGATTTAATTCCTGCGGAAGCCCGGAGAAGTTTACCAGCTTTTCGATAAGCTGCTCTTTGGTCGGCTTCTTTCTGAATTTCACAAATACGGCAGCCGTGTGACCGTTTAATACCGGTACGCGGATACACTGGCAGGTGATCACCGGCTCCTGTGCCTTTACGATCACGCCGTCTTTGATCTCGCCCAGAATACGCAGCGGCTCCTGCTCGGATTTCTCTTCCTCGCCGCCGATATACGGGATGATGTTTTCCACCATCTCCGGCCAGTCCTTAAAGGTCTTGCCCGCTCCGGAGATTGCCTGGTAGGTCGTCGCAACCACCTCATACGGCTCAAACTCTCTCCATGCGGCGAGCGCCGGCGCATAGCTCTGGATCGAGCAGTTCGGCTTTACCGCCACAAATCCCCTTGTGGTTCCCAGACGCTTTTTCTGGAATTCGATAACCTTAAAGTGCTCCGGGTTGATCTCCGGCACCACCATCGGAACGTCCGGCGTCCAGCGGTGCGCGCTGTTGTTGGAGACAACCGGCGTCTCGGTCTTTGCGTACTCCTCCTCGATTGCACGGATCTCGTCCTTTGTCATATCTACAGCGGAGAATACGAAGTCTACGCCTGCCGCTACCTTCTCCACCTCATTCACATTCATTACTACCAGATTTTTGACTGCTTCCGGCATCGGCGTAGTCATTTTCCATCTGCCGCCGACAGCCTCCTCGTAGGTCTTTCCGGCGCTGCGCGGGCTTGCCGCCACAGTCGTCACCTCAAACCACGGATGGTTTTCCAGCAGGGAAATAAAACGCTGTCCCACCATACCGGTTGCTCCCAGAATACCCACTCTCAGTTTCTCGCTCATAATCTTCTCCTCCATCCTTTAATTTTCGTTACTGTTCACTCCGTTCGCAGCATGAACAGCAACTAATTATCTTCCAGATATCTTCTCTCCGCGGCAATGGCCTGCAGCATCGCCTTCTCAGACGGCGCTCCTGCCGTCTGACGCTTTTCCACGCAGGTTTTCAGGCTGATCGCCTCATAGATATCCTCCTCAAACACCGGACTGATCGCGCGGTACTCCGCAAGCGTCAGATCGTCCATCGCGATGCCCTTTTCAATGCAGGTGAGCACCAGCCTGCCGACGATGCCGTGTGCATCGCGGAACGGCACGCCGTGATTTACCAGATAATCTGCAGCGTCCGTCGCATTCGTGAAGCCCTGCTTCGCGCTCTCCTCCATGCGGTTTTTATTAATTTTCATCGTCGCGATCATGCCGGTGAACAGGGCAATGCAGCCTTTGACTGTGTCGATCGCGTCAAACGTCAGCTCCTTATCCTCCTGCATATCCTTATTATATGCAAGCGGAAGCCCCTTCATGGTCGTGAGCAGCGCTGTCAGTGCCCCGTAGACGCGCCCGGTCTTTCCGCGGATCAGCTCCGCAATATCCGGGTTTTTCTTCTGCGGCATGATGCTGCTTCCGGTGCTGTACGCGTCGTCCAGCTCCACAAAGCGATATTCATTCGAATTCCAGATTATGATCTCCTCGCAGAAACGGCTTAAATGCATCATGATCGTGGACATCGCCGAGAGAAGCTCGATCAGATAGTCCCGGTCCGCCACCGAATCCATGCTGTTTAAGGTCGCCCCGTCAAAATCAAGAAGCTGCGCCGTGTATTCCCGGTCCAGCGGATAGGTGGTGCCTGCGAGCGCGCCGCTGCCGAGCGGACAGAGGTTCATCCGCTTTGTAATATCTGCAAGCCTCTGACGATCGCGCTTAAACATTTCAAAATAAGCGCCGAGATGGTGCGCAAGTGTGACCGGCTGCGCCTTCTGCAAATGCGTAAAGCCCGGCATATAGGTTTCCGTGTGCGCCTCCATCATGGAAAGCAGCGTCTCCAAGAGTTTTTTTAGCAGCGCGTCCATCTCCGCGATCTCATCGCGTATGTACAGCTTCATATCCAGCGCCACCTGGTCGTTGCGGCTCCTGCCGGTGTGCAGCTTTTTACCCGCATCGCCAATACGGTCTATTAAATTTGCCTCCACAAAGCTGTGGATATCCTCATATTTTTCTGTGATCTGCAGTGTCCCGTTCTCCACATCGGTAAGAATGCCCTGCAGCCCCTCCAGGATCTGTTCCTTTTCCTGCTCCGTCAGAATGCCCTGCTTCGCCAGCATTTTCACATGCGCCATGCTGCCGCGGATATCCTGACGGTAAAACTTCTGGTCAAACGATACGGATGCGTTAAACCGGTATACCAGCTCGTCTGTCTCTTTGGTAAAACGGCCGCCCCATAGCTGTGCCATAAATTCCCCTTCTTTCGTCTTTTCTCATACGGAGTGTATCATATTTTCCGCACAGCCGCAAGCCCCTTTCATGCTGAATACACACCCACAGTAGTTCTGTCTGTACAGCCCGTACCTGGCGGACAGCTCTCCGGAGCGCTTGAAGCCGTTCTTTTTCTTAAAATCAGAAGGAAGCCAGGAAACGCCGTACTCCCCGGCAAGCTGCTCCCCGATCTCATTGATGACTGCTGCGTTTTTCAGCGGGCTGATCGTGAGCGTGGTCGCAAAGTAATCGGCATTGGCAAGGACAGCTCTCTTCGCCGTCTCCCGCAGGCGTAGCGCAAAGCAGACGCGGCAGCGCGCGCCGCCTTCCGGCTCGCGCTCCAGCCCCTTGACCGCCTCATAGTAATGCGCGTCGTCGAAATCGCCCTCGATAAAGCTTACCGGATGCTTCAGGGGCATCTCACGGATCAGGCGCTGCTGCTCCACCACACGCTTGCGGTACTCCTCCTCCGGATAAATATTGGGGTTATAGTAAAAAACAGTGATCCTAAAATACTGCGACAGATATTCCAGCACATAGCTGCTACAGGGCGCGCAGCAGCTATGCAGAAACAGGACCGGCACCTTTTCTGCCAGTCCTGCGATCACTTTGTCCAGTTCGCGTTGATAATTGCGGTTATTCATAGGACAGACTATTTTGCACAGACAAACTCTGCGACCTTTTTATCCCATCCCTGGATGTGGATAACAAGCCAGTCGACTACGTTCTTCTTCACAGCCTCCACAAACGCTTCGCTCGGTCCTTCCTCTTCTTCCAGCATCTCGCGCAGCTCGTCCACCGCCTTCACAAAAGCCGCATGCTGCTCCTTATGCTGATCAAGAAGCGGGTAATTGTGCTCCGCCTGCAGCTTTTCCTCATCTGCAAAATGGATCACCGTGTAGTCCATCAGAAAGTCCAGCGTCTGTACGGCAACATTTTTCTCCTTGCCGACTGCGCACTCCTCTGTCAGCTTATTTACTCTGGCAATCAGCTCCCTGTGCTGGCTGTCGATCAGTTCATTTCCTGTTTCCAGTGATTTGTCAAATACAATACTCATGATAGTGTCCTCTCCTTTATTTCTGAATATTGGGCATATGACTCCCGGCCCTATGTCGCTAGTATAGCAGAAAAATTTCCAAAATACAATTGACAAAATAGAAAGTGCGTATTAAAATGTGTTCCGTTTCAAATTATTAGATTTCGAACAATCCGATTTCGAACTTTTTTACCGGAAATCTTACATTGTGAGGTGATTATTTTGTATCAGAGAGAACATATCGGACAGTGGATCAATATGGTCTCCTACCAGATCAAGCGCAGCATTGATGAGATCGCACAGAAATACGGCATTACCGGAATACAGAGCCGTATCATCTGTCATTTGGCGCATGCGGAACAGATCGGGCAGGACGTTTATCACCGGGATATCGAAAAGCTTTTTGGTATCCGCCGCTCCTCCGTCACCAGCGTAGTATCGCATCTGGAGCAAAACGGCTATATTACCCGGCAGGCCGTTTCCGGGGACGCCCGCCTGAAAAGACTGGTTCTGACGGAAAAAGGCCGCGTTGTCTCGCAGCAGATGGCGCATGCGATCGACGAATTTGACAACTCTATCTCCGACTGCTTTACGCCGGAAGAGGAAGCGCAGCTTCTTACGATGCTGAAAACGATCTCACAGATGCTGGGCGGCAGCAGCACACATTCCTGCCATAAATTGCATGAAAAAAAGGAGGATGATACTTTATGCTGAAAAATTTACTCCGCTGTATCGGAGAATACAAAAAGCCCTCTATCCTTGCGCCCATCTGCGTTACCCTTGAGGTAATCCTGGAGGTGCTTATTCCGCTTCTGATGGCAAGCCTGATCGACGAGGGCATCAGCAGCGGAAACATGAACCGGATTCTCTTTTACGGTCTTATTCTGGTGGCCGCTGCGATGGCGTCCCTTGCCTGCGGCGCGCTCTCCGGTCATTACGCCGCGGTTGCCAGCGCCGGTTTTGCGAAAAATCTGCGCCAGGCAATGTTTTATAAGGTGCAGGATTTTTCCTTCACGAATATCGACCATTTTTCCACCTCCAGTCTGGTGACAAGGCTGACGACCGACGTGACCAACGTCCAGAACGCCTACCAGATGGTGATCCGTGTGGCGGTGCGCGCCCCGATCATGCTGATATCGGCGTTTGTGATGGCGTGTAAGATCAATCCGCGTCTCGCGCTGATTTACCTGGCTATCATTCCGGTGCTCGGCTGCATACTCTTTGGGATCACCGTAACGGCACACCCGATCTTCTCACGCGTGTTTAAGACCTACGATAAGCTGAACAACGTTGTGCAGGAAAATGTCCACGGTATCCGCGTCGTGAAATCATTTGTGCGCGAGGATTACGAGAAGGAGAAATTCAACAAGATCTCCGGCGCTATTTTTAAAGATTTTAATAAGGCCGAAAAGCTTCTCGCCTTCAACAGCCCCGCCATGCAGACCTGCGTGTACACCTGTATGCTGCTGATCTCCTGGTTCGGCGCCCATATGATCGTCTCAAATACCATGACGACCGGCGAGCTTACTTCCATGTTTACCTACACCATGCAGATCCTGATGAGCCTTATGATGCTCTCCATGATTTTCGTGATGGTGACCATGTCCAGGGCTTCTGTGGAGCGTATCGACGAGGTGCTGAAGGAACAGCCGGATATTAAAGACGCCGCGCAGCCGGTGAAGGAAGTAAAAAACGGCGACATCTGCTTCTCACACGTTTCCTTCAGCTACTCGAAGGATAAAAACCGCCTGAGTCTCAAAGATATCAATCTGGACATCAAATCCGGAGAGACCGTCGGCATTATCGGCGGCACCGGAAGCGCAAAGAGCTCGCTCGTGCAGCTCATTCCGCGTCTGTATGATATCACAGAGGGCAGCCTCACGGTGGGAGGACTGGACGTGCGCGAGTATGACCTGGAGGTTCTGCGCGACGCCGTTTCCATGGTTCTGCAGAAAAACGTGCTTTTCTCCGGCACTATCAAGGATAACCTGCGCTGGGGAAAGAAGGACGCGACGGACGAGGAAATGATCCACGCCTGTCAGCTCGCCCAGGCGGACGACTTTATCCGCACCTTCCCGGACGGCTACGACACACATATTGAACAGGGCGGCTCCAATGTTTCCGGCGGTCAGAAGCAACGTCTCTGTATTGCGCGTGCGCTGCTGAAAAAGCCGAAGATCCTTATTCTGGACGACAGCACCTCGGCGGTGGACACCCGCACCGATGCGCTGATCCAGAAGGCATTTGCCGAGGAAATCCCGGATACGACCAAGCTGATCATTGCGCAGCGTATCTCTTCCGTCCAGAACGCCGACAAGATCGTTGTCATGGACAACGGACGGATCTCGGCAGTCGGAACGCACGATGAGCTGCTCGCCTCCAATCATATTTATCAGGAGGTTTATTATTCTCAGGTAAAGGGGGAATCGGACGATGAGTAGACAGGATGACCACAAAGCGATGGCGCGCGGCATGACAAAGGAAGCGCGCAGAGAAATGACGAAAAAACAAAATCCAATGATCCCGCTGAAGCGTCTGCTCGGCTATATCGGCAGAGATTACAAATTTCATATGATCCTGGTGCTTGTCTGTATCCTGATAAGCTCCGTCACCGGCGTCATTGCCTCGCTGTTTTTACAGACACTGATCGACGATTATGTGACGCCGCTGCTGCAGTCGGCAGATCCCGACTTCGGTCCGCTTTTTCAGACGCTGCTGAAAATGGCGGCAATCTACCTTGCCGGCGTGCTGGCAACGCTGCTCTATTCCAGAACGATGGTAACGATCGCACAGGGCGTGCAGAAGCGCATCCGCGACGAGATGTTTGCACATATGCAGACGCTGCCGATCAAATATTTTGACACGCACGCCTTCGGCGATATTATGAGCCACTACACCAATGATACGGATACGCTGCGCCAGATGCTCTCGCAGAGCCTCACGCAGATGATCTCCTCCGCGATCACGATCGTTTCGGTCATCATCGCGATGCTGACGACCAGCCTGCACCTTTCGCTGGTAGTTGCGATTTCCGTATTCTTTATGCTGCGCGTCACCAGTAAGATCGCCGGAAACAGCGGCCGCTACTTTATCAGGCAGCAGGCTTCTCTCGGCGAGACAAACGGCTACATCGAGGAAATGATTAACGGACAGAAGGTCGTAAAGGTGTTCAACTACGAAGACCGTTCAAAGGAAGCCTTCGACAAACTAAATGAAGAGCTTTGCAGCAACGCCACCAACGCCAACCGCTATGCGAATATTCTGATGCCGGTGATGGGCAACCTCGGAAACCTGCAGTATGTGGTGATCGCGATCGTCGGCGGCGTGCTCGCGCTGAACAATATCGGCGGCATCACAGTCGGCATGATCGCGAGCTTCCTGCAGCTCTCTAAGTCGTTCACGAACCCGATCGGTCAGATTTCGCAGCAGTTTAACTCTATCGTGATGGCGCTCGCCGGAGCCGGCCGTATCTTTGATCTGATGGACGAAAAACCGGAGGAGGACGAGGGCTACGTGACGCTTGTCCGCGCAAAATATGTGGACGGCGAGCTGACAGAATGCCCGGAGCGCACCGGCATGTGGGCATGGAAGCACCGCCACGGCGACGGCACGCTCACCTACAAAAAGATGGAGGGCGACGTGCGCTTCTACGATGTGGATTTCGGCTACGACCCGGATAAGATCGTGCTGCACAATATTTCGCTCTACGCGAAGCCCGGTCAGAAGATTGCCTTTGTCGGCGCAACCGGCGCCGGAAAGACGACCATCACCAACCTGATCAACCGCTTTTACGATCTCGCCGACGGCAAGATCCGCTACGACGATATCAACATCAATAAGATTAAAAAGCCGGAGCTGCGCCGCTCGCTCGGCATGGTTCTGCAGGACACAAACCTGTTCTCCGGCACCATCATGGAGAACATTCGCTACGGCAAGCTGGACGCTACCGACGAGGAGGTTTACGCGGCGGCGAAGATCGCCAACGCACACGACTTTATCGAGATGCTGCCGCAGGGCTACGATACCGTGATCTCCGGCAATGGCGCCGAGCTTTCGCAGGGACAGCGCCAGCTTCTCTCCATCGCCCGCGCCGCGATCTCCGATCCGCCGGTCATGATCCTGGATGAGGCAACCTCCAGCATCGACACCCGCACGGAGTCAATCATCCAGAAGGGTATGGATGCGCTGATGAAGGGGCGCACGGTGTTTGTCATCGCACACCGTCTCTCCACCGTCCGCAACGCCGATGCCATCATGGTGCTGGAGCAGGGACGCATTATCGAGCGCGGCACACATGATGAGCTGATCGCACAGAAAGGAAAATATTACCAGTTATATACAGGTGCTTTTGAGCTGGAATAAAACAGTGCGAACCTGTCTCGCCAATTTATGCTCTTACATAGATTGGCGAGACAAACGCTCTGCACCCATTGCCTTGCACGATCTCCGCCTGATAAACATCCTCTTCCGCCTCCGGAAGATCATCAAATTCCATTTCTCCGCAGCATAGTGCTGCCGGGTATGCCGTATGCATTTTATAAGCATGAGAATGCCACGGTTTCATCTGCGCAGTATAGCCGCATCTTAACAGCTCCTGCAATGTCGTTTCCTTAGTCTGCCCATTGAGCCGCAGTGTGATGACCGCATCCGTTTTCCCTTTCACCTCAAAAACAAACGCGCTTGTCAGCGGATGCAGCGTAGATTTATTGCATGTAGTGTCACATCCAAACATCACGTGCTCTTTACCCGGCACAACAAAATTATGCAGACGGTTAGTGTCATCCTGCGAATCCACTTCCGCGTCGCTCGGGCTTAACGCATTCCTTCCCCGCAGATAAGGCTGCACACGCACAAATTCCCCGCCTTTCACCCTGATCTCCCCCTCCCAGTGATATAGATCCGGCGAATTGCTCCAGCCCATCTCCAGACGGAGCTTATAGCGGTTTTCGAAATCTCTCTCCGGGGTATTTTCCGGCATATATTGTTTCAATATCCTGCCATTTTTGCGAACAGTCATACTCTCAAGCAGAGCATCCCCCTCTGCCATCAGCCGGATATGCCTTTTTTCTGTCGTCAGCTTATCTCCCATCATCGCATCGTTTACGAAAAAGCTGCAGGCTATCCGATCCCCGGATGCCGCATAGATGTGTCCCTTTGTGATTGCCTTCCAGATAGCTTCACGCGTTTTTTCCTCCGCCCATACGCCTGCGATCCCATCCCCATAGGAGCCGGGAAAGCCGGCATGATGATCGGTGGAACCTGCAAAAGAAAAATGACAGCCCCGGCGTAACCCTTCCGCCACCGTATTGCGCGGATCAAGCGGACCCATGTCATGATAATAAGGAAACGGACCATCCTCCCGCATTGCACAGCCGTGCTTGGAATACACCTCTACGACTGGGGAAATCCTCTCGTCAAACAACTCCCAGGAAATCCCCCGGTATCCCGGTGTATAGCCAATGTGATGCGGCACCGCGATCGCCCGACATCCGCAGTCGCGGATAATCTCCGCCGGACTGTCACGGTAAATCAGCGGAAACCCTTCGTCCGGCGACACAAAATGACAGTCCCCATACTTTGAAGAATGCATCTCATACGACTGAAAAGTTACAAGCCGCTCATCATTATATGCATTGACCATACGGCGCACTTCATCCCAGCCCTTCTTTAATTTTTCAAATCCTCTTTTATGAAAGTCTACCACAAACATCGTCTCGGGTACACGCTCATACATATCCGGCCACATGGCATGTCCCGTCACGCAACAAAAATCCAAATGTGTCCTGGCATCCTCCAATGCGTTTTCCAGGCTGCCAAATCCATAGGAAATCCCGCAATGGTTATGTAAATCGCCCCAGAATAATTCCAAGCCTATTCCTCCTTTCCATCCGGGCAGCTGTTCAGCCGCCCATCTTCCGCGTCATATTCAGACGTTCGTACTGCTCTGCAGGCGCGTCATTTTCCGTCATTAACACAGCCAGCTTTTCAAGCATCCTCTTTTCCAGCGCTTCATCTTCCAGGGGATGCAGCTGCTGTGGATCGCTTTCCAGATCAAACAGCAGGCTTTCGTGAATATGATCTGCATCTACATAGCCGATCCGCGCATGAGTATCGCTTTTTACCCATCTGCCGCTGCGGATCTTCATCAGTCTGCAGCCCTTCGTAAAGGAAAACGGCTCCGCCAGTTCAACCGTGCGCATCTCCGGCACCGAAAACAGATTGTACAGATGCATCGGCATATAGGTATACTGATAGAGCGGCTCGTTTTTGCCCTCTCCGATGCCGCGCATATAAACATATCTGCCATCCGTCACGCAGACGTGTCCGCCGAAGACGCCAAACAATGCGTCTTCCCTCACCGGAGTATCTGTCCGGATTACCTCCTGCAGAGAATGTCCCTGCATATCCCGGGTCTTCTCCAGTCCAAAAAATTCCAGCAGTGTCACCGGAAGATCTATGGTCTGCACCAGGCTTTTTCTGCGCTCGTTTGCCACGCGGCTGCGCGGATCCCAGATAAATAATGGAATATGTGCCGTTTCATTATACCAGGGCATAATATTTTTCCCCCAGTAATCGTGCTCTTCCAGCATAAAACCATGGTCTGTATTCACAATCAGCATAGTATCCTTCCACAGATCGCAGGCATCCATTAAATCCAGCAGCTTGCCAAGATAATGATCGCACATGGATAAAAGCGCCGCATACGTTTTGCGGATATGGCTGCGCTTTCCGGGATCCGCCTCTGCCCGTCCGTATCCCGGCCAGTCGAAGGGTTCTCCCTCATAAGCATCATCGTACCATTTTTTATAGGCTTCCGGAACGCAGAAGGGCTCGTGCGGATCGAAGCACTCCAGCTGAAGGAACCAGTTGTCCGCATCCTTATTTTTCTGAATAAACTCCAGTCCGGACGCAAATGTTTTTGCCTGCGGCATGTCCCGTTCATCCTTTATTTGCGCACGGTTCACCTGGTCCATTGCCTGTTTGAAGACGCTTGCCGGATAATTGATCTTATCCACTCCCCGCATCGCCTCCACATCCCCATAGCAGGGGTCTCCCTCCTGCCCGCGGATAAAATCAAAGGAGGTATAGCGGAAGTGATATGTCGCCCCGCCATCCTCCCAGTAATGCTGGTGATCTGTCACCAGATGCGTGTAGATGCCGCTCGCGCTCAGCATTGCTATTGCAGAATCATCGTAAGGTTCCAGAGGTCCCCAGCTGCGATGCAGAAAATTATAACGTCCCGTGTGCAGCTCCCGCCGCGCCGGCATACACGGCATACTTCCAATATAACAATTGTCAAATACACACGTTTTCTCCGCCAGCCGCTGAAAATTTGGCGCATGCGTCCACTCACAGCCATAGCATGGCAGGAAATGACGATTTAACGTGTCAAACATAAGCATGATTGCTCTCACTGTATTCCCTCCTCATCAAACATATCTGAAAAACCCGCCTTTAAATCTATACAGATCCGGTTTTCACACTGCTCGCCCGGCTGCAGCGCCGGCAGTACCTTGCGCCTTGCCGCTTCCACGCGCCCGACCCCCGGGCAGAAGCACGGCTCCACGCCAAGCGCAAACGTCTTTTTCGTAAAACTTTTCCAGAATCCCGTCCATTTCAGCCATTCTCCCTCTGTACGCAGATGAATGCGCACACCAGACACCGGATCCCAGAGGGAAACTCCCTTTTGCGGGTCTGTCTGAGTGTAGTAGACCGTCTCCCTCTGAGCACTCCCCCTCTTTGCCATGGCAAGCACTTCATCCGGCGGTGAACAACGCTTTGTGTCCCTCTCCTCAATGTAAGTAAAATCGGCAGAAACCTGCAGCCTTTCCGACAAAAACGGCTCTCCAAAATTGATGTGATACATCATCATCACCGGCGTTGCCAGTTTCCCCGCATTTGTCACGATATCATGAATTTCCAGATAAGGCGTCTTTTTTAACAGGGTGATCACCCGCTCCATGCGCAGTCTTTCCCCCTGCGGATGATTTTCTTCGACCAACGCACACACACGTACCATGCTGGCATCCTCGTAGATTTTGGTCCGTGTACATGCCGTATTGGAGATACATCCATGAAGTCCGAATGCCCGGCCGTTCTCTCTGCACGGACGTCCGGCATTCAGAAGTCCACAGGTCGTCAGAAATCCACCGAAAAAATTGACAGAAAATCCTTCCACACCGTTCTCCACAAAATTTTCCGGTGCGAGCCCCGCCCGATGATCCAGATAACTCACCCTCCGTCCGCGAAAAAAAAGCGCATAAATATCCAGCGCACGGTCCGGGAGGAGCGTCAGATTCATTCCGTCTTGTGAGCCAAGCACGATCGCCGGCACTTTCCTTTTGCAGACGGGGTCTTCCAGCCATTCCCTGCGCACCCATTTTTCCGTATACTTTTCTGTTTCCCTCATGCTACCACCATTTAATCAGCGCAGTCACCTCATTGCGCAGTTCCACAAATGAATCCTCCGTTACCCTGCGCGGATACGGCAGCCCGTTCTGAATACTCTTCTTAATCGTCGTCGGCTTATTCGTAAGCACCAGGATCCTTTCGCTCAGATACACTGCCTCTTCAATATTATGAGTGATGAAAATCACGGTCGTCTTCAGTTTTCGCCACAAATTCAGCAACTCGTCCTCCAGCTTAAAACGGAGCTCCAGATCAAGCTGCCCATACGGCTCATCCATCAGTAAAAGATCCGGCTGCACCGCAAATGCCCGCGCAATTGCTACTCTCTGCAGCATACTGGCCGAAAGCTGGTTTGGATAATAATCCGCAAATTTTTCCAGACCGACCAGCTGCAATGCTTCGTCTGTTTTTTGCTTCACCTCTGCCTTAGAGTATTTTCGTATCTCCAGACCAAACTGTACATTCTGTCTCACATTCAGCCATGACATGGTAGAATACTCCTGCATAATATAAGCAATACTGTGTTTTTTCAGATCTACGCTTTCCCCATCAATGTGAATCTCTCCCTCATCAATCTCATAGATCCCCGTCAGACTATTTAAAAAAGTAGTCTTTCCGCAGCCCGTCGGTCCGACAATACAGAGAAATTCCCCTTCCTTCACATCAAAGGATACATTATCCAGCACCAGCAGATCTCCAAAGCTTTTCGTCAGATTTTTAACTTCCACCTTTTTCATATGATCATCCCTCACTTTGTACTTTCGAAAATTTCGCTGATTTCCTCGCGAATTTTCAAAAATTCCTTGGAAACATAATCACGCGGACGCGGTAAATCAATCCTGATCTCCCTCTTCACATTCGTCGGGCAGTTCGTCAGCAAAATAATTCTGTCTGCCAGAAATACCGCTTCTTCTATATTATTTGTGACGAATATGACTGTCCGCTTTTCCCTGCTCCAGATATTCGTAATGACTTCCTGCATGGCATACCGTGTCTGCGCATCCAAATGCCCGAACGGCTCATCCATCAGCAAAACCGCCGGATCGTTGCAGTATGCACGCGCAATACCAACCCTCTGACGCATGCCGCCTGAAAGCTTAATGGGATAGCTGTTTTCAAAACCTGTCAGTCCTACCAGATCAATAAAATGCTGCGCCTTTTTACGCCGCTCCTGTTTCGGCATATGCTTCATGCGCGGTCCAAAATCTACATTTTTCATAACCGTAAACCATGGAAAAAGCCCTGTCGTCTGATACACCATCCCAATCCCAGGATTCGGCTTTGTCACCTTTTCTCCCTGAAAAAGAACCTCTCCGGCAGTAGGCGGCTCCAACCCGGCAATGATATTCATAAGAGTCGTCTTGCCGCACTGCCCCGGCCCCAAAAGAACCACGAATTCATTTTCTTTCACGTCAAGATCAAATTTCTGCAGAACCTCCAGCGACGTCTTTTTCGTCGAGAATGTTTTGCCGATATTTCTGCATGTGATCATAGAGTTTACTTGCCCTGTATGTTCCATACGCACAGCCTCCTTTCCAGTGCTTTTAATAGACTGGATGTAATCAGTCCTACCAATCCGATCGCAAGCATTCCAACGATCACCTGCGTAGTATTCGCATAGTTCATACCGTTAAAAATAATCCACCCGGTTCCTTCATCAGAGCGGATCATTTCTGCAGCAATCACTGCACACCATGCGCCCGCAAAGCTTCCCTGCAGCCCCAGGAAAATATTTGGAATAGCAGATCGTATGATCACATTGGTAAAAAGCTGGAATTTATTTGCCCCAAGCATTTTTGCCGCTCCGATCAACATCGGATCCGTCTCCAGCGCACCAAAATAAGTCTGCATCGTGATTCCAACCAGTGCCGTCATACAGATCAAAAAGTGCTTTGAGCTTTCGCCAAGACCAAACCATAAAATCGCCAGAGGAATCCATGCAAGCCCGGGGATCGGACGCACAATACTGAACAACGGCATAAAAAATGCCCGGCAGACTTTGGAGCATGCCATGATCAGACCAAGCGGGATACCGATCACTACCCCAAGTCCAAACCCGATCGTCACACGACGCAGACTGTAAAAAATATGTTCGAGCATCGTGTTCTGTCCAATCTGAACATAAAACGCCTTTACAAATTCACGGATGACCAGAAACGGACTCGGAAAAAATCTGCCGATTTTTCCGGTCATTGAGACAAGCTCCCATACGGCAAGAAAAATGCAAAAGGCAAGAATTCCGTAGACAATACTCTCTATCCTTGAATCAGCAAATGTTTTTTTGTTTTTCTTTTTCACTGCATATGCCTCCCTTTTACAACCGCATGCTCAATCGTGCTCAAAATCTTGTTAAGAATCGCTCCGATCACAGTGATCACGATCATGCCTACAATTACCAGATCCGTACGCGCCATCATACGCGCATATTGAATCAAATACCCCAGTCCCTTATCCGCCGCCAGCATTTCCGCAGCCACCAGTGACATCCAGGCCAGATTCATAGAAAGGCTAAGTCCCGCAAAAATCATTGGCAGCGCCGACGGGATCGCCACCTTAAACAACATCTGCCATCTGCTCGCCCCAAAGGTCTGTGCAACCCACAGATGCACGTTTTTCGCCTGTTTCACGCCGCTGTAGCTGTTTAGAATACAGTTTGTAACAGTCGAAACAAAGATAACAGCCGCCTTTGCCGTCTGCCCGATCCCAAAGAAAATCAGCATCAGCGGAATCCACGCAATAGGCGGAATCGGCCGGAGGAAATTAAAAATCGGTGTAATGAGCAGATCTGCCTTATGATTCCACGCCATCATAATGCCCACCGGGATCCCAATAACCGCGCCGAGGAAAAAGCCATACAGGGCAAGCTTTAAGCTCGCCCAAATATGCTCTGGCATCGTTCCGCCATCCGGTGCGCGTTTTGTCCATTTTGCTATAAAGGTCGTAACTACTTTTGCCGGACTCGGAAGCGCTTTTGCCGGAAAGATGCCCAGTCCGTCTGTGACCAGCCACCAAAGAAAGATAAACAGACTGAGGCTGAACAGTGATATACAAAAATAAAGCGCTTTTTTCTTCATAGATGCCTCCTTTTTATGATACAGGAACCTGCCGTTCCATATGATCATTTATTTCAGTCCTGCAGCCACCAGTACATCATCGCGGACATTTTTCTCAATGTCGGCTCTCTGGCTCTCTTCAATCTGCTCCGTCATAATGTAAAATTCCACAAAATTATTTAAGAAATCTTCTCCGAGCTTTCTCTCTTTTACATCCTCCACACCATAATAAGGTTTCTGTTCCATGATCGTCTTTGCAGTCTCTTCCGAAGTAGAACCGCCATTCAGACGTACCCACTCTACATAACACTGTGTTGCAAGCTCCGTATCATTATTCATGGTATCATTTACCTCTGCAAGAAGTCTGCAGAGAACTGCCAGCCCCTGAAATTTTTCCTCATCCTGAAAAGCCGCGTCGCTGCATACAACCTGCGCCGTCGCGTCACAGTGAAGCGATGTCAAAGATGCCAGTTCCACATTTCCCTCACGCACAAGATCAAAGGAGTAGTTGTTCGAACAGCAAAGCACATCTCCTTCTCCCAGCTGAAATGCCTGGTAAGCCTGGTTTGCATCCATAGACACAATGTTCACATCCTCCATCGTAAGTCCCAGCGCTTCTACATATTTCACTGTACAGTAATACTGCAGTGTACCCGCTGTTGTCAGAATGGTGAGTCCCCTGACGCTATCCGCATCTCCCAGGATATCCAGATCTCCCGCCGCTCCCGAAACGCCTGTGCAGGCAAGCTCCGGTCTGGCAATCATACTCATGCCAATGGTATCATTGTTTACCTCCATAATCAGCTTCGAATCCAGATTTGCCAGCGCCGGAACCGTAGCTCCTCCGCCGATGATCGCACAGTCAAGCTCGCCCGCCGTCATTGCTTCATTTGCCGGCGCTCCGGATGAAAACACAAGATATTCCACATCTATGCCGTTTTGTATGTCCAGTTCATTATCGACAATATATTTTGTCGTAAAACCTGTCCATCCATCCAAAATACCAATATTAATCACTGTCGGTTCCTCCGACGCTCCAACCACGGTTGATCCCGTAAATCCTGTAATCGCCATTGCTGCTGCCATAATACCTGCAAATAATTTCTTCATCTGTTTTTCACCTTTCTTTTTATTTTTCCCGTTTGTTTTCCGCAAGTTACCATCTGGCCCGGTAAGCCCTCATCCCTTCCCACACTCCCCCTTTTGTTTTTCAAAACGTCCTTATAATGTTTTAAATGTTATAAATGTTGCATTTACTTTTTATCATAACATTCTTGCATCATTTACACAAATATATCATATATGTATAATTTATGTCAATATTTTTCTTTAAAATTCATCATTTTTCTTCTATTCTTTTTATCTTTGCTTCGTGTTTCCTATAATTTCGTACATTTTTATCATATTTTTGGTTTCGTGCTTTTTCGTGCGTTATATCTTTTTTAGAACATTTTTACAATATTTTCCAACATTCTTACATTAATTGACAATTACCTATAAAAATGCTATGATTATATAAATTGTATTGTGTATATTTTTATGTATAATCAGACATTATTTCAGGCAAGGGGCATCAATATGGGCATCACAATGAACGAAATCGCCGATATGTGCGGCGTATCCCGCGGTACAGTTGACCGGGTACTAAATAAACGCGGAGGTGTAAAATCCGACACTGCACAGCGCATTCTGGCAGCAGCCGAATCGCTCGGTTATACCCGCAAAACACTCGCAGCATCCATGCCTGTATCCGCTTCTGTTCAGTATCGCATCGGTCTTCTGATCAATGCAACCGGGCACCCCTATTTTACCGATATTATGGCGGGCATGCTCACTGCATTGGAAAATTTGCTTTCGCAAAACATTACCGGCATTGTGAAAATGTCGCATGGCTTTGACGTGGAACAACAGCTTCGCCAGCTCGATGAAATGCTTCAGCAGAACGTTGATGCCGTAGCACTCACGCCGGCAAACGATCCGCGCATCGCTGACAAGCTGCGGGAATTTACCTCCCGAAATATTCCCGTCGTGATCGTCAGCGCCCTGCTGGACAATTTCGACTATTTTTCCTTTATCGGATGCAACCACTATTTAAGCGGGCGTATCGCTGCCGGTCTTGTAAAGCAGATCCTTTCTCCCGGCAGCAAGATCGCGATCATGACCAGCACCCGCAAAATGGCAGGCGTCAGCAGGCGTGTTACCGGATTTACAGATGTCCTGCAGGCTGCAAAACAAAATTATCAGATCCTGCCGCCCGTAGAGTGCTTTGATGACGATGCGATCGCCTATAAAACAGTATCGTCCCTGTCGCAGAAAAATCATGATATCGACCTCTTTTTCTTCGCAGCGGGCGGATACAGCGGCGCTTATCAGGCATTAGAGGACACCGGACTCCTCGGAAAATGTAAAATTATCGCATTTGATACTTCAGAGCCCAATGTATTCCATCTAACACATGGCAATGTTGCTGCTCTGCTTAACCAACATCCGACCGAGCAGGGGAGACAGGCGATTCAGCAGATCGCCGATTATCTTTTGAAGCGCAGCGTTCCCTCCTCCAAAGAAACCTACATGCCGGTCGAGATCCTGGTTGACGAATCCTTTACGAATACTGTATAACATTCTTTCTATCAAAGCAGCGGTGCGGATCGGAAAATAATCTTTCCCGATCCGCACCGCTGCTTTTGCTTTCTGCTTTATTTTATGATCACCTGTTCTCAGCCCGTCCGCCTTCAGGCTTTGCCGGCGGACGCTGCGCTGTCATTGTCCTGTGCTCCTGCAGGATTTCTTCGTGGAGCGCCAGCGAATTCCATTTCATGTTGTGTGGGGTGAGGATTGCTTTGAGCGCTACGGTTGCCTGTTCTTTGCGCATCATCTGCAGGGCGATATCGAGTATTTCTTCCCCTGCCATGTGCAGCACCAGCATTTCTTCAGAAAACCCGTTTCCTATATATGCCTGCTGCCGTACATTGTCCTCAAAGATTCCTGCCAGAACGCCGATCGGCATCAAAAGCTCACTTTTTTGCACATGACGCAGTTCGCAGCCGAGCAGCCGAAATATCCCGGCAAGCTTTTTTCCTTTTTCTGTTCCTTCCAGATTGTAGCATAATACGATTGATCTCATTTTCATTCTCCATTTTTGTATTTTATACCCTGTTATCGCTCTTCCTGAATGGTTCTTGCTTTCCTACAGGATATCACAGAAAAGAATCGTTTACAAGCTGCAACAGCTTTCCGAAAATCGCAGGGAATATAATAGAAAAATGGACGCCTTCAGCAAATAACAAAAAACGCTGCATTTCATACACTAACATATAACACTATGGGAGGTATGAGATGCAGCCTTTATTAGAATGCAGGAATGTGAATTATTCCTATCACACAGAACAGGGCGAGACGCACGCTCTTTCGGATATATCATTTCAGGTCAGCAACGGTGAATTTGCAGTCATTGTAGGTCCGAGCGGATGCGGAAAATCAACACTGCTTTCGCTGATCTGCAGCCTGCTCGTGCCGGAATCCGGCGAGGTTCTTTTAAGCGGAAAGCCCGTCGGGGAACATGTGGATTTTCACATTGGCTATATGCCGCAGAAAGATCAGCTTTTTGAATGGCGCAATATTTATGGGAATGTGACGCTTGGTCTGGAGATCCAGCACTGTCTGACGGCGGAAAATGTTCAATTTGCAGAAAAGCTGATGCGGGAGTACGGGCTGTGGGATTTCCGGCATGTCAAACCAAGCCAGCTCTCCGGCGGAATGCGCCAGCGGGCGGCGCTGATCCGAACGCTGGTACTGCGCCCGTCCCTGCTGCTCCTTGACGAACCGTTTTCGGCACTGGACTATCAGACGCGGCTTTCTGTAGCGGACGACATTTACGGCATCATCAAAAAGGAACATAAGACGGCGATCCTGGTGACGCACGACCTTGCAGAGGCTGTCAGCATGGCGGATAAGGTGCTGGTACTGTCCAGCCGTCCGGCGCGTGTGATAAAAGAGCTTCCGGTTACCTTCGACCTGCCGGAACGCACGCCGATGGAGTCGCGGAACGCTCCGCAGTTTAAGGAATATTTTAATCAGATCTGGAAGGAGCTGAACACGTATGCGCATGAAACAGAAACCGTGTAGCGACCGCTGCCAGGTCTGTCAGCACCGGGAATATCCCAGGAATATTTCTGTACATCAGCAGGAATATCTCGCAAAGCGCAGCCGACACCGGCTATTTGTAAAAGTGATGCGTTTCGTCCTTCTGGCTGCCTTTCTGGTGCTGTGGGAGGCCGCCGCAGACCAGGGCTGGATCGACAGCTTTATTTTCAGCAGTCCAGGCAGGATCGTGCACACATTTATTGGTATGGTAAGGGACGGAAGCATTTTTGAACATGTCGGCGCAACGCTGATAGAAACAATCGCAAGCTTCATACTCGTCGTTATTGCCGGACTTCTCTGCGCGATCCTTTTGTGGTGCAGCGACAAGCTATCGGAAATCCTGGAGCCCTACCTGGTGGTACTGAACAGCCTTCCCAAATCAGCGCTGGCGCCGCTTCTGATCGTCTGGCTTGGAGCAAACCGCACTACGATCATTGTCGCCGGCATGTCCGTAGCGATCTTCGGCACCATTTTAAACCTCTATACCGGTTTCCGCGAGGTCAGCCAGGACAAAATGAAACTGATTTATACGCTGGGCGGCAAACGCCGCCATGTACTCACAAAGGTAGTCCTGCCAAGCACCGTCCCCGCAACCATCAGTATCATGAAGGTAAATATCGGGCTTTGTCTCGTTGGCGTTGTAATCGGGGAATTTATCGGCGCAAGATGCGGTCTTGGTTACCTGATCATCTATGGAAGTCAGGTGTTCAAGCTCGACTGGGTTCTGATGAGCATTGTGATACTCTGCATCATCGCGATGACGCTGTACGCATTGATCAATGCAATTGAAAAGTGGTATCTGAAACGAATTTAAAAAGAGGCATATCAGATAGGCCCTCTCCGTATCTGATATGCCGCAGCTTACATAGCCTTATTCTACTTCATTTCCGTTTTTCTTTCCCTGCATAAAGCTGAGGGCATTTTCCATCGTTGTCTTGCTGATCGCCTGCAGCGCCTCTCTCGCAAAGAAACCCTGATGGGACGTCACCATGACGTTCGGGAAGCTTAAAAGTCTTGCCACCGTGGAGTGCGCCAGGATCGCATCCGAGAGATCCTCGTAAACGCTGCCGTTTTCCTCCTCATATACATCCAAACCGACCGCAAAGAATTTGTTTTCGCGGATACCCTTAATCAGATCGTCCGTCTTGATCAGACCGCCTCTGGAGGTGTTCACCAGAATGACGCCATCCTTCATCTTCTCGATCGTGTTGATATTGATCAGATGATGCGTCTCCTCGGTCAGCGGGCAGTGCAGAGAAATCAGATCAGACTGCGCGAGCAGCGTGTCCAGATCCACGTACTCCGCAAAATCCAGGGACGGATTTTTGTAAACATCGTATGCAAGCACCTTCATACCGAACCCACGGCAGATGCGAGCCATCGCCGCTCCGATCTTCCCGGTGCCAATAATGCCCGCTGTTTTTTCGTACAGCGTGATGCCCATCAGTCCGCTCAGACTGAAATCATTCTCGCGCACACGCACATATGCTTTATGTGTGTGACGGTTTGCCGTCAACGCCAGCGCCATTGCGTGCTCCGCGACCGCCTCCGGCGAGTAGCCCGGCACGCGCATAACGGTGATGTCCTTTTCCTTCGCTTTCGCAAGATCCACATTGTTGAAGCCCGCACAGCGCATCAGAATCAGACGGACGCCGCACTGCGCCAGCGTCTCGATGGTCGACGCGCTCAGGTCCATATTTACAAACGCGCACACAGCGTCATAGCCCTGCGCCAGTCTTGCCGTGTCCGGAATCAGCAGCGTGTCCACATAATCAAGCTGGATCTGTTCGTATTCCTTCTCCTTCCAGGTCTCGTCAAAAAACTGCCTGTCGTAGCTTTTCGTTCCAAAAAATAAAATTTTCATTGCATGTCCTCCTTATATTAAAATTATAAAATATATACAGCTTCTTTTATCCGGCAAAGCTCTCTCTTTTTCAGTATACCCGCCTACAGCCCAAATTATGCCGCGCCGCACGGCATAGCCCGGCGCCAAAGCTGCGCCTTTTTTTGTTCATCTCTCCTGTGCAAACACCCGCCGGATCTTCTCCTCGCCAGCCTGCAGCCACGCATCCAGTTTGCATAGGCTAACCTTCGGAAGCACTTCACGGAACGTCTCATATTCGCGGACAACGCCCTTCCCATGCGGCACCATATAAGCGCCCGCATCACTTCCGAGCGCCAACGGCACGCCCATCGCCCAGGCATTTGCGAGATTTTCACACTCCATGTCGTAGATCTGCGCAAGCACCTTATCGTCATATCTGCCGCAGCCGATGAGATTGCGCGTCGTTACAATGGTCGGCACCCACACGCACCCGTTTTCTTTCATCGCAGACATACATTCCCGGTCGATATAATTTCCGTGTTCAATGCTGTCCGCCCCGGCTTCCACCGCCGCAAGCACGGCGTCCGCCCCGTTCGCGTGCGCCATAACAGCGAAGCCCTCCTCATGGGCAATATGGATCATTTCCGAAATCCATTCCCTTTCCAGCGTCTCTTCGCTCAAAACCCCGAAGCCGCTGTACTCCATGATCCCGGACACCATGATCTTCACAAAATCTCCGCGCTCGCGGCGCACCTCCTGCACAAGGCTTTTGACCTCCTGCAGCGTCCGTGCACCTTTCCCGACGATCCCTCCGTAATGCCCTGCGCGGTGGATCGCAAATACCGGCGTGCGGTAAGTGATCCCATATTCTCCCGCCAGCTCCCGCGCCCGCAGGGAAACGCCGAAATGATCGCCGCCGTCCCGGATATAGGTAATCCCGCACGCGCGGTAATCCTCAAGATGCTCCCGCACGCGCGCGACATTTACACCGTTTTTATGATCGTTTACTGCCTGCCGGTAGTTGATCCCATCCATAAACAGATGAGCATGACACTCTCCAAACATTCCTCGTCACGCTTCCTTATTCTTTCTGATTTTCCCCGGTCTGTGCTGCGTCCAGACAGAGGGCACAAAGAGCATCAGCATCGGGAACAGCTCCAGACGTCCCGCAAGCATATCGAGACAAAGCACCAGTTTGGAGACGTCCGAAAACGAGGAAAAGTTTCCTGCCGGACCGACCACCTCAAGTCCGGGACCGATATTGTTTAAGGTAACAGCAACTGCCGTGAAATTCGTCACCAGATCCTTCTCATCCAGCGTGATGATCAGCAGCGAACCGATAAAGATCAGCACATACACCGCCAGATACACGTTCACGGAGCGCACCACCTCGTGCTCGATCGGGCGTCCGTCCATTCGCACCTTATGCACGCTGCGCGGATGCAGCAGCATCCGGATTTCCTTTCCGATGCCCTTTACCATGATAACAACACGCGAGACCTTGATCCCGCCGCCGGTGCTGCCCGCACAGGCGCCGATAAACACCAGGATCATCAGAATCGTCTTCGACAGCGGAGGCCACGTATTGAAATCCCGCGTGGAAAATCCGGTTGTCGTGATAATGGAGCCGACCTGGAACGCCGCATGGTGGAATGCCTGGAACAGATTCGGAAACATCGGCAGGATATTAAAGGTGATCACCAGCACGGAAATCGCGATAATTGCAAAATAGGTCCGTACCTCCTCCGATCTGAACGCCTGTCTCGGTTTTTTCTTCACGACCAGAAACCAGGTGTTGAAATTTACGCCGAACAGGATCATGAACACCGTGATCACGCCCTGCTGATACGTCGTATAATCGGCGATTCCGGTATTTTTCACCGCGAAACCGCCGGTTCCCGCCGTGCCCATCGTGAGCGTGACAGCGTCAAACAGCGGCATTCGGCCGATCAGAAGGAAAATTATCTGAATCACCGTCATACCCATATAGATACCATAAAGAAAAATCGCCGTGTCGCGCAGCCGCGGCACAAATTTGCTGACGGAAGGACCGGGACTCTCCGCCTTCATCAGATTCATAAACGCGCCGCCCTTGGACGGCACGATCGCCAGAATGAACACCAGCACGCCCATACCGCCTACCCAGTGCGTAAAGCTGCGCCAGAAAAGACCGGCGTGCGACATCGCCTCCACGTCCGTCAAAATGCTGGACCCGGTAGTCGTAAAGCCGGAGATCGTCTCAAACAGCGCGTCCACATAGTGCGGAATCTCCCCGGAAATCCGGAAAGGCAGCGCCCCAAGGATACTCAGAAGAATCCAGCTTAACGCGACAGTGACAAGCCCTTCCTTTGTATACATCCGCGTCTGCGGCGTCCTGTGGGTAAATCCAAGTCCGATCAGCGAACACAGCACGGCAACGGCAACATATGCCGCCCCCACCATATATTCCTGGTAGATCAGGGAGACCAGAAACGGAAGCATCAGAAAAGCCGCCTCAAAATAACACACATATCCCAGCACATAACATATAATCCCGTAATTCATCCTACTGTCCTGCCCTGCTCTTTCCGAGTATATCCCTGATATCCTTCAGTCCGGTCCGCGATGTCACCACTACCACGGTGTCTCCCACCTTCATGCAGTCATTTCCGCGCGGAAGAATTATATGACTGCCGCGCTGTATGCAGGCAATCAGAATATCGTTTTTCAGATTCAGGTCAATAAGCGGGATATTCACCACCGGCGCATTTTCGCGGATGACAAACTCCAGCGCCTCCGCCTTTCCGCCAGCGATCCGGTGCATCGTTTCCACGTTGCTGCCGATAGAATTTCCAAACGCGCGCACATAGCGGATAATATACTCCGCCGTGATATCCTTCGGATAGATCACCGTGTCCAGGTCGAGGTTATTCACCACCTCGTCGAAAGCAATCCTGTTGATCTTGGTGATCGTCTTGATATCGGACTGTGTCTTTGCATAGAGAGACAGAAAAATATTTTCCTCATCCATGCCTGTAAGAGCGGCAAAGGAGTCTGCCCGATCAATCCCTTCCTCCATCAGAAGAGCCTTATCCGTGCCGTCTCCATGAATGATCGTCGCTCCCGGCAGCTTCTGGCTGAGCATCTCGCAGCAGTCTGCGTCCTTCTCAATGATCTTTACGTCAATGCCGTTTGCGAGCAGCATGTGCGAAAGATAGAAGCTTACCTTCCCGCCGCCAACAATTATGATATTGTCGACCGGCTTGGAGCCGATGCCGATGCGCTGGAAAAATTCCGCCGTCTTCTGCTGCGCTCCGGCAATATAAACGTTATCGCGCTCCTGCAGCACAAAGGTGCCGTTCGGAATGGTAATCTCGCCGCCGCGCTCTACCACGCAGACCAGGATATCGCTCTTTAATTTCGGTCCGATCTCCTGGATTTCCATATTGCAGAGCGGGGAACCCGGTTTGATACGGAATTTTAAGACCTCCACCTTGCCCTTGGCGAACACTTCCACGCTGATCGCTGTCGGCAGGCGCAGCACACGCGCCGCCTCCCCCGCCGCCGTCAGCTCCGGGTTGATGACCATGGCAAGCCCAAGCTCTTTTTTTAAAAATTCTGTTTCCTTGCTGTACTCCGGGTTGCGCACACGGGCGATCGTCTGACAGCCGCCCGCCTTTTTCGCGATCAGGCAGCACATCAGATTCAGCTCATCCGAGCCTGTGACCGCGATCAAAAGATCCGCCTTCTTCACGCCCGCCTCCATCAGCATGTCGAAGCTGATGCCGCTGCCGATATAACCCATGATGTCAAATTCGTTGACAAGCTGCTCTACACGGTGTCCGTTGATATCCAGAACCGTAACGTCGTTGTCCTCCCTGCTAAGCTGTTCTGCAAGCGTGGAACCGACCTTTCCGCAGCCCACAATAATTATCTGCATATATCCTCCGTATGAATGTTTTCTTATGTCATAAATGTAACTGCTTTCATACCTATTTTACGATATACGCCTAAAATGTCAATCCTTTTGTTTACAGCTAATACTTTGATTTTTCATGCAGCCAGGTGATTACCGCACAGAGGAGGGTAAACAGCATGCCCGCCGCGAGGATTCCCAGCGAAAGCACCGTCATATTCCGGGCGATCCACTGAAGCATTCCGCCAAGACCGCCCTCCGCCACGCCTGCATCCATCAGCGCATTCGCTCCGAAAAACAGCACAAATGCCGGCACCATACGTACAATACTCAAAATCTGCGCATTCCTGATCGTCACAAAATACAGCACCAGAAATTCTACCGACATCACGATCAGCGCAGCGCCGAGAAAAGCGGCTGTAAAAACCCAGATGCCCTTCATGGAAATCCCCCCTCTGACCATCATGCGGAAAAACTCAGCCGCAATTCCCAGCAGCGCAGAAACAACCATCACGATCACCCCAAACAGATAGCGTCCAAATACCCGGTTTGCAACAGAAGCCGGAAGCATGTTGGTAAACACCTCCGATATATTGGACATGACAAAAAAGGGATTAGATACAATGATCAGCCCGCCGAAAACCAGGTACAGAATTCCCCAGCATGCAGGTGCATTATCCATTGCGAGTGTGGTTACCAGGCAAATCAGCAAAAAAAATGGCAGAAATTTAAAGATACTCTTTGATTTCAGTATATCCAGCTTGATGCACTTAAATGTTTTCATAATCTTCCCTCCAAATTCTGAATCATATGCACAACGATCTGATCGATCAGCGGCTTTTCCAGAAGGCAATCCTGCGGCAGGTACGCCGCGTCGTCGCTGCGAACGATCGCCTCAAAGCCCACGCCGCTTTCCTTAATTCCCACCAGATATTTACGCGAGCGCGCATCCAGATCGTCCAGTCCGCCTTTCACCAGCATCCAGCTCTCCTGCAGATCCTCCTTCGTCTCGCAGAAAATTTTCTTTCCATTGTTAATGAAGAAAATATAATCCGCGATCTGTTCCAGGTCGCTTAAAATGTGCGTGGAGAACAGCACGCTGTGCTCGCCATCGCTGATATACTCCTGCAGAATTTCCAGAATCTCCTGGCGCACTACCGGATCAAGCCCGTTCGTCGCCTCATCGAGGATCAGCACCCTTGTATCGCGTGCAAGA
Source organism: Marvinbryantia sp. (assembly GCF_047017445.1). NCBI lineage: Bacteria > Bacillati > Bacillota > Clostridia > Lachnospirales > Lachnospiraceae > Marvinbryantia > Marvinbryantia sp. Next base: position 161,499 of record NZ_JBKXTT010000006.1, read on the forward strand.
GCGATGGCAAACATCAGCTTTACACGCATTCCGCGTGAAAATTCCTTGATTTTCTTTTTCTCCGGCAGCTTCCACTTTTCCATGTAAGCGTTAAATTCCTGCTCCCGGAAGGTCGGATAAAAGTCACGGCAGATAGATCGGATATCTCTGCCCGTGAAATCCGGCAGAAACCCGTCGGTATCCCCCACAAAGCCGATCGCTTCCTTGTACGCAACCGGCTGCTCCTCATAGCGCAGGCCGTCGATCACGCACTCACCGCCGTCCGCCTTAATGAGATGAGAAATCAGACTCAGCGTGGTCGTCTTGCCCGAACCGTTCTGACCGACATATCCCATGATGTAGCCCTTCGGGATGGTGAAGCTGATATCGGAAAGCGTAAAATCCTTATATTCCTTATGAAGTCCTTTTACTTCCAATGCATTCATAGCTCTGTCTTCCTTTCTTTTTCGTCGGGACCATGGTTGAATTGTCCCGCATAAAATAACTCCGATATAGATCGCATGCTCAGCGCCTGCGCTGTCTCTGCAGAACCTGCAGCGCCTCCACAAGCTCCGCATCCGTCATATCTAATCTTTGCGAGGCGTCGATCGCTGCCTCCAGGTGCTCCTCCATTTGGCGGCGGCACTGCTCGCGGATAATCTTATTATCGCGCTTAAGGACAATGCTCCCTTTTCCCTGCACCGAGGCGATGTAGCCCTCACTCTCCAGCTCCCGATAGGCGCGCGTCGTGGTGATCACGCTGATCCCCAGGTCTTTCGCAAGCTGACGGATCGACGGGAGCACGGTGCCCTCCGCGATCTGACCGTTTAAGATCTGTTCCTTCATCTGCTCCCGTATCTGCGCATATATCGGAAGTTCAGACTGATTTGAAAGAATTACTTTCATCTGTGGCTCCTCTCTGTAAAGGTATTCTCCACCCGGGTGTGCACCTCCCGGACATCATCAATACAGCAAAAGAGTATATACTGTATATATATCATTATATACAGTATATACTCTTTGTCAAGCAGAAATTTTAACCTCTATGCATATTTCAGGAAATCTGTTATAATCAAGCAGAATAGATAAGCTCTGGCATCCTAAAAATGTTTTAACATATATCAGAAAGGTGTATTATGAATAAGAAGCAATCCCTTGATCTAACCTCCGGACCGATTTTTAAGACGCTCGCTTCACTTGCTATGCCGATCATGGCATCCTCGTTTCTCGCCACTGCCTACAACATCACCGATATGGCGTGGATCGGTATGCTCGGCTCAAAGGCTGTTGCCGGCATCGGCGTGGGCGGCATGTTTGTCTGGCTCTCCCAGGGGCTCGTCCTTTTTCCGCGCATGGGCGGACAGGTCAATATGGCGCAGTGCTGTGGAAGCAGACGTCTCTCTGAGGCGCGCAGCTATGCGGCTGCCGCTCTGCAGCTCACGATACTCTTCGGCATACTCTTTGGCGGCGTCTGCCTGCTTTTTCCTGACCCGCTCCTGTCCTTCTTTCAGATGGACGACGCCGAAACCTATCACGCCGCAGAAATTTATATGAAGATCACCTGCGGTCTGATCATTTTCAGCTACTTAACGCAGACGCTCACCGGACTTTACACGGCGCAGGGCGATTCGAAAACGCCCTTTAAAGCAAACCTCATCGGACTGATCGCAAACATGGTTCTCGATCCGCTTTTGATCTTAGGTTATGGCCCCTTCCCGCGGCTGGAAGCTGCCGGTGCCGCCATCGCCACCGTCACCGCGCAGATGATCGTGCTCGCGGTTCTCGTAATAGAGCTCCTGCGCGCTGCCCCGGAGCATAATCTTTTAAAAACGGTGCGCCTGCTTCGGCCGGTTCCCGGAAATTATTATCGCAGCATCAGCCGGATCGGGATTCCCTCCGCTCTGCAGTCCTCACTTTACTGTATGATCTCCATGGTGCTGACGCGCATGGTATCTGCCTTCGGTCCCGGTGCGATCGCCACGCAGCGAGTGGGCGGACAGATTGAATCCCTCTCCTGGAACACGGCGGACGGCTTCGGCGCCGCACTGAACGCCTTTGTCGCACAGAACTACGGAGCAAAAAAAACGCAGCGCATCCGCGAGAGCTACCGCATTTCTTTGCGGATACTCGTCGTCTGGGGACTTCTTATCACTGCAGCCTTCCTTTTGCTGCCGCGCTCCATCTCACATCTGTTCTTTTACGAGCCGGAGGTGGTCGAGATCTCAGCAAACTATCTGATCATCATCGGATGCAGCGAGGTCTTTATGAGCGTAGAGCTTATGACGGTCGGCGCGCTCTCCGGGCTTGGCAGAACCACGCTCTGCAGTGTGATCAGCATCCTTTTCACCGGCGCGCGCATCCCTCTGGCCCTGCTGCTCTCGCGCACCAGCCTCGGGCTTTCCGGTATCTGGTGGGCGCTGACGCTCACCTCCGTGGCGAAAGGGATTATCTTTTATTTTGCTTTTCAATATGTACAGAGAGGAATCGAGAAGCAGCTATGAAAAAATCCCCGGCAGACTGCCGGGGACGCTTTTATTCCATCATAGAAAGATATCCTTCCCACTCTGTTTTCGGTACATTCAAAGCTGCCATAGACTGCTCGGCGGTCCAGCCCATGTTATTCATCAAATTTCTCAAAGATGCAAGAATGCCCCTGGTAATGCCCTGTTCTATGCCCTGTTCTATCCCTTTCTCTACTAAACCCTTACTTAAATTACACACCAAAATCACCTTCCTCTCCAACGTCTCTGTCATCTGAATATCAAAGTCCTCCTGCAATATCTGCTGCTTCTGTCTGTAACTCATGTTCGAAGAAAAAAGCGTCCCCAACAGCTTTAAGACACCATTCTGCGGCAGTTCATCTGTTTTTCCCAGACATACCATAACTGCAGCCAGCAGATCGTAATGCTCCATCTCTTCATGCGCACCGCCAATCACATTTTTCTCTGCAATAGAATAGCCCGTAATCGTGTTTTGCCTGTTTTGAGGCGGATTTACACAAATCCAGATACTGTACACCTTTTTTATCTTTTCATAATGGGAATCGGTAAATTCCGTCCCATACTGCGCAGATATCATACGGCAGCAATAATAGATACCACGTTTGATGAGCGGATACCCCGGATAAAAATCGTTCTGTGCTTCGATATTTAAGATCAGATGCACTCCTTCCCCGGAACCCGGAAGAATTGCAATGAATCGGACATCATAGGTAACAGTTCCCTCGTACAGGATGGTATCCTCCGTCCCGATCCCATGAATCTTTGGGGCGTTTGTTTCATCAGGCAGAACCGGAACCTCCGCGATCTGAGGTTTCCCTTCGATGTAATTCTCTGCGATATCTTCTATATTCAGTTTCTGGTATTCCCGTATACAATTCTTCATGATCCATGCAAGTATCCGCTTTTCCGCAAGAAGCTTCTTGCAGGCGGCATCGTAAGCTTCCATAGCATCTGAGAGTCGTAGACTTTTTGCAATTGTCGTTTCTATACTTATCGCCCTCCTCATCTATGTTTTTATAATATCACATAAACACAGTTTTTGCAACACTATTTTTATATTTAAAAGACCATAACTTTCTATTACCATACAAGGACGGGAGCGTTTCTTCAGCCGCTCCCGTCCTTTTTTCATTATATATTTTCATTATAAAGCTACGATACTACTCCGCATTTTCACTGTCTGAAGACTGGTTCTGATTCTGCGCCAGCGTGATATCGACGGTAATCATCCTGCCGCTACGCTCCACGGAGACGCTGACCGTCTCTCCCGGCTCGCATTTTGCCAGCACATTCGAAAGCTCCTTTGTGGTCTTGATGACCTTCTCATCCACGCTGATGATGCGGTCGTTTACCTCCAGCAGACCGTCCGACGCGCCGCCCTCCTGCACTTCCTGGACATAAAGCCCTGCCTCTACACCGGAAAGCTGCGCCACCTGGCTGCCAACCTCCGATACGGTGATGTTCATCACGGCATCGTTCTCGCTCTCGGTTCTCATCTCTCCGGTATAATAACCGTTGTTAATCAGCGATTCCGCAATCTCCTGCGCCGTATTGATCGGGATTGCAAAGCCGATACCCTCCTGACTCTCGCCTGAGCTTTTCGCATTGACAATGCCGATCAGCTCGCCGCTACTGTTAAACAGACCGCCGCCCGAATTTCCCGGGCTGACCGCTGTGCTCGTCTGCATAACGTCCAGCGAAATGGTATTGTTCATGGAAGCAAACCCATAACTCTGACTGCTGTCCAGCGACACTGTGATAGTCCGCTCCGTCGCGCTGATAATGCCGTCCGTGATGCTTCCGCCAAGTGTTCCGCCCGGATTTCCGACTGCGTATACCGTCTCCGCAAGCTTCACAGCATCGCTGTCGCCTAAGGTTGCTGCCTGCAGACCGTCAGCATCGATCTTGATCACGGCAATATCGCCCGCCTCGTAGCTTCCAACAAGCTGCGCTGTATATTCATTGCCCTCATAATCCGTTACCATAATGGAATCCGCGTCGGAGACGACATGTGCGCAGGTGAGAATATAGCCGTCCTCACTGATGATCACACCGCTCCCCGCGCCGCTGGAAACCTGCGCACCATACCAGAACTGATTGTACTGGATCTGCTCAGTTGCAATGGAAACAACTGTCGGGCTGATCGCCGCTGCGACATCCGTCGCTGCCAGTGCTTCCCCGTCTGTACTTTCATCCGCCGTCTGCCCGCCTGTCACCTTCTGAATGACCACCTTTCCATTGGTCTGCCCCGCTGCCCATGCTCCCACATAGCCGCACACCAGCGCGATCAACGCCGCCGCAATTAAAACTCCGACGGTTTGCGGATGCTTCCCGTTTCCTTTCTTCTGAACCGGTTCCCTTTCATATTCCGGAACCTGCTGCGGTTCCCTGTTTTCATAATAATTTTTATCCATTTTCAAGCTCCTTTCTGCCTTGTTTTTATATCTTAGCAGACATTATCGCTGAAAAATGTGTTCACTTTGTCATCGGAAAATAACTTTTTTGTGAACACCGATAAACGTACTATTCTTCCGTCTCTGTTTCGCTCTCGCTTTCCTCTCCAGTTGTGCTTTCCGCCTCCGTTTCGCTTTCGTTCCCCGTCCGTACAAGCTCTTCCGGGGTGTAGGAAAGGAACGGCTCTACCATGCCGGAGGCAATGGTATGCACCTCTGTGGAACCGGAGAGCTGTGTGTAGTAATTTCCCTCGCTGTCGGTATCTCCGATTTTGATGGTCCTGCTTCGGGCGGATTCGTCCTCCTCATAGGTGATCGTCAGCGTGGAAGACGGCTCCGCAAGCCCGTACTGCGCCAGATCCTCTCCCTCGCAGTTATGCTCCAGATAGTCCACATAATATACACCGGAAATCTGCGCCGTCAGCTCCGAAGTGATATCGGTATTTGCGTTATCCTTCACCTCATCGCTCTCCACCTTCCAGACATCGTCCTCCTCATACAGCATATAGGAAGTATCTGCGCTGGTAAACGCAAGCCCGGTGATATTCGTCTGCGTGATCGCCGGAAGCTCCTCGCTCACGGCATAATCGTATAATCCGTCATAAATCGCCGCTCTGATATCAGAATTGACCGTATAGACAGTGAAATCTGAATTCGCCAGCATCAGATAATCGTTTCCTGTGCTCTCATTGTTATCACCGATCGTCAGCACCTGCTCCGTGCCGTCAGACAGCCCCAGCGTGATCACATTCTGCGGCTCCTCCATACCGTACTGTGCAGTATCCTCCACGTCCGTCAGCGTGCGCAGGGCTTTCAGCGGTGTCACCGCTGTGATCAGCTCCTCCAGCACCGTCTCATCCACCGGAAATGTTTCGTCATCCGCAAGCTGCCACTCCCCGTTTTCTTTTTGGAATGTGTATTCGCTGCCGCCTATGGAAAAGGACACTTTTTCCAGATTATCAGAATCCGTCTCCCAGACGGTCTCGCCCTCCGCCAGCAGCGCTTCCTCCTCTTCTGCTTTTTCGTTCTGCTCCTTCAGGGTCATATATCCGCCCACCAGAGCGGCGAGCGCCAGCACCGTGACGCTCATGGTAATGGTTTTTCTCTTCATAACACGTTCCTTTCCGCCGCTACTGTCTCCGCCTCTTCAGCCAGGTGTAAAGACCGGTAAGCAAAAATCCTGCCGGAATAATTCCGATCATCACAATACTCCAGAAGCTTGCGCTTGCCGCCGGAACCATCAGATATTCTGCAGAAATGTTCTTGACCGGAATGGATACCGTCGTCTCATTTCCGCAGAGCCAGCTTACCGTATTTACAAACAGACGGTAATTGCCGCCGGATACCATCTGATTTGCCGACTCATCCAGAAGTGAGGATGAGGTAAATACTGCAACGCGCGTCTCGGCGGTCTCCGTTTCGCCCTCAGAGCTGCTCTCTGCCGCATCAGTTTCTTCTTCCATACCAGCCTCTTCCTCTGCCGCATCGTCCGCGATCTCCAGCTCATCCAGCACCGTACCAAGGCTTACGTCGCCCGTGTCGTCTGAAACCGTCAGTCCCTGCGCCGCGGCAAGCAGGACATAGCTGCCCGTCAGGTCCTCAGAAATCTCCGTGCTCTCAACCTCCGGCAGCAGATAGTACGGCACCTGCACATAATGTCCGTTGTCGCTTTCCAGAACGACGCCCTCCGCCTTTTCCATCCCATAATATTCCAGAACAGACTCCAGGTTCGGCATCTCCACATCCGTATAATCGGTCACGATAACGGCGCGCCCGCCGGTCTTTAAATAACGAAACAGCTTCTGCGTCTCCGCGTCCGTAAGATCCAGCTGCGGCGATAAAATCATAACGGCATCCGCGTCCTCCGGCACGCGCTCTTCCGAGATCAGGTTCAGCTCCGCCGTCTCCACATTCTCCTTCTCGATCGAGCTTTGCAGAGACGTGCCCACCGTCATCTCATTATGCCCGGTCAGCATATAGACCTTCGGCAGATTCCCCGAAGAAAGCGCGGCGATCGCGCTGGTGATCTGCCCCTCCGCGTCAAACCCGGTCATTTCATAGGAATAATACTCATAATCAAATTCAGACTCATACATGTCCTCATAGTTTATCACCCGGCTCTGTTCGCCGCACTCTATGATAACACTGTTTTCCGTCAGCGACGCATCCGTGTACTGCGCGGTAAATTTCGGATAGCGCACCGGATCCTTTTCCACCAGCTTTATGTGACCCGAAGCGCCCGCATAGCGCTCCAGCAGGCGCGAGACGTTTGTATCGCGGTTACTATCCTGTACCACATAATAAATGGTGATATCCTCCGTAAGAGAATCCAGCAGCTCCTCGCTCTGCTCCGTCAGCACGGAAAGCTGCGCGCTTGTCAGATCAATCTGCGTATATTTCGATGGAAGCTCCGAGACGATCAGATTTACAACGACCGCTGCCGCGATGACCACCGCGGTGAGCGCCAGGCTGTAAGAACCGTGCTTCGTCAGTCGTCTCTCTTTTTCCAGTTTGATTGCTTTTAATTTCATGAACTGCCCCTCCTAGCTCCAGCGTCTCTTCTGAATTGACTCAACCGTCAGAAACAGAAATACACCAATAATAGATAGATAATAAACGATTCCGGTCACGTCAAATATTCCGCTGGCAAATTCCGAAAAATGCCCGGAAATATCAAACACACTGAGAATATCCTGGAGGATTCCCTCAAACGCGGCGGAGTTTCCCATATACGTCACGACCAGCGCCGCTTCGCCCAGAATCAGAAACGCGCCTGCGATCACTCTGTTCTTCGTCCAGTACTGGATCAAAAAAGCGACCCCTGCCGCCAGCACCACCAGCGCCAGGAAGGAGGACGACGCTGTATCCGGGAAAAATCCGGCGATGCCCTCCATCAGGTAGCAGACAAACAGCACCAGAAATGTCAGCACTGCCGCGATCACCTGACTCTCCGTAATGGAGGAAATGTAAAGTCCGATCGCAAGAAAGCTGCAGCCCATCAGCCAGAAGCCAAAGAGCGCCGCATACGTTTCCCCATAGGGAATACTGCCGAACTGCGACAGCACCAGCGGATAAAACGCCAGTGCAAGCACTACGATCAAAAAAATACATACCAGCGCCAGATATTTTCCGATTACGATCTCCGGTACGGAAACCGGCGACGTCAAAAGGAGCTGATCTGTTTTCTGCCTGCGCTCCTCTGCAAGAATACGCATTGTCAGAATCGGCACCGCGATCAGAAATACCACCAGAACAGCGCTTAACGTGTAAGCGAATTTCGGATAAGCACCGTTTAAATGGTAGGCGGTAAAATAAATACCGCTCACCACCAGCATAAACCCAATAAACACATAGCCAACCATTGAAGTCAGATAACTCTTTACTTCCTTTTTCAGTATCGCAATCATTCCTTCTTTGCTCCTTTCCCGGCAAACAGCCCGCGTTTTTTCTTAATATTCTCCGCCTTCTGCTCTGCCGCAGCGTCCGGATTTTCCGTGAGCTGCAGGAATACATCCTCCAGCGAAACACGCGTCTGCTGCATACGCAGCACCGGCATTTTCTGTTCTGCAAAGAGATAAAAAAGCTTTCTGCGAAGGTCGGTGCCGCCCGACATTTTCAGCGTAATGTCACAGGCGCCATTCTCGTCGGACGTTTTTATTTCGCAGGCATCAATACGCTCCACGCCTGCAAGCGCCCGGCGGATATCGCTCTCCTCCGCCTCCACGGTCAGCTCCAGCGCCTCCGATCCCTTCATCAAATGAGCCAGATTGTCCGGCGTGTCGCTCGCCACCAGATTTCCGTGTGAGATAATCATGATATGATCGCAGATCGCGCTGATTTCTGAGAGAATATGAGAGCTTAAAATAACCGTATGCTTTTTCCCAAGCCCGCGGATCAGCTCACGGATCTCAATGATCTGCTTGGGGTCAAGCCCCACCATCGGCTCATCGAGAATGATAATCTCCGGATAGCCGAGCAGCGCCTGCGCCAGTCCCGTCCTCTGTCGGTAGCCCTTGGAGAGATTGCGGATCAGACGCTTTTTCATCGCCGTGATATCCGTCATCTCCATGACGTCATAAATCATTTCCTCCTGCTCCTTTTTCGGAACCTTTTTCAGCCCGGCGGCAAAGCTTAAATACTCTTCCACCGTCATTTCCGGGTAGACCGGCGGTATTTCCGGCAGATAGCCGATGCATTTGCGCGCCGCCTCCGGGTCGTCGAGAATGTTGTGCCCGTTGATCAGCACCTCGCCCGTGCTCGGTGCGATATAGCCGGTCAGAATGTTCATCGTCGTCGACTTTCCGGCGCCGTTCGGACCGAGAAAGCCGTAGATTTGCCCCTGCTCCACGGTAAACGACAGGTTATCCACCGCTTTCGCGCTCCCATACTGCTTTGTTAAATTCTTTACCTCTATCAAAGCAAAAACCTCCATCCTTATATTTGCGCGCGGCAATCCATTTGTCCCTCGCGCTTTTCGTTCCTATCTTAGACGCATTTCTTAAACTGAATTTAAACTTGACGGACGGGATTTTGAAAATTGTGTGAAACTTTGGGAAAGTTAAACTTACGTTTAGATTTCCATGCTAAAATGTAAAAAATGCCCGGACCGCCACATAAAAAGTATGCCTTTGCGGTCTGAAGAAACCAAATAAACGAGGTGACAGAACATGTTTCAATTACTGGTAGTAGATGACGACAAAAATATCCGCCGCTTTCTGTGCGCGGTGCTCTCAAACGCCGGGTACCGTCCCTTTGGTGCCGCCTGCGCGGAGGATGCCTTAAAAATCATGGAAGAAAAGAGGATCGATCTGATCATTCTGGATGTGATGATGCCCGGTATGGACGGCTACGAATTCACAAAGCTTCTGCGCGACTGCCGCAGCGACCTCCCGATTCTGATGCTCACGGCAAGGCAGCTCCCGGAGGACTTAAAGAAGGGCTTCCTCGCCGGAACCGACGATTACATGACAAAGCCCGTCAACGAGGAGGAGCTTCTGCTGCGCATCGGCGCGCTGCTTCGCCGCGCGCGGATCGCCTCCGACCGTCAGCTCACGGTCGGCTCGACGACGCTCAATTTTGACGCTCTCACGGTATCCTGCCAGGGACAGGAGCAGCTTTTGCCGCAGAAGGAGTTTTTTCTGCTCTACAAGCTACTGTCCTTCCCCAATCACATTTTTACGCGCCTGCAGCTTATGGAGGAAATCTGGGGACCGTCCACACAGTCCACGGACGCTACTATCAGCGTCCACATTAACCGCCTGCGCAAGCGGTTTGAGCATTCCCCGGATTTTTCCATCGTCACGATCCGCGGGCTCGGCTACAAGGCACAGTTAAAGGAGAATGCACAATGAAAAAGAAAACCGGCTTTATGACAAGCATGACGCTGATCACCACCGGCATTGTATTTGTGCTGCTCACCGTCACGATGATTCTCAGCAATACCCTCACCTTCTTTTTTATCCGCCAGGGCTGGATCACCTTCCATCCCGGTGAGCCGCCCGTCCCGATGCTGCTGCAGAATGCGTTTACCAGCATTGTGATCGGTACCGTGCTGACCTTTTTTGTGGTACATCTTCCCCTGCGTCCCATCCAGACGCTCACCCAGGCGATCCGGGAGGTGGCCAAGGGAAATTTCCAGACCAAAATCTATATCGAGCATCCGAAGGAATTCCGCGACCTGTCAAAATCCTTCAACCAGATGACAGACGAGCTTGCAGGCATCGAACTGCTGCGCTCCGATTTCATCAACAATTTTTCCCACGAATTTAAGTCGCCGATCGTCTCCATCTCCGGCTTCGCCCGGCTGATGAAGGGTGGAAACCTGACGGAGGCGGAAAAGCAGGAATATCTCGATATCATTATCTCGGAATCTGCGCGTCTCTCTGAGCTGTCCACCAACGTGCTGAACCTCTCAAAGGTAGAAAGCATGACGCTGCTCTCAGATTTCACTCATTACAATCTCAGCGAGCAGATCCGCCAGTGCGTCGTACTGCTGGAGGCGAAGTGGACGCAGAAAAATATCACATTTCATTTAGAGGATATGGAAGAATTGTTTCTGATCGGAAATGAAGCCCTGCTCACGCAGGTGTGGACGAACCTGATCGACAATGCTGTCAAATTTTCACCGGAAAACAGCGAAATTATGATCTCGCTTGCAAGGGAAGGCTCCTCTGTGCGCGCCGTTATCCGCGATCAGGGCATCGGCATTGCATCGGAGAAACAGAAATATATTTTCGACAAATTTTACCAGGCGGACATCTCCCACTCCGTCGCCGGAAACGGGCTTGGACTTTCGCTCGTCGCCCGGATTTTAGAGCTGCACCGCGGAAACATCACCGTAGACAGTGCGCCCGGCAGGGGCAGCGCCTTTACCGTAACGCTGCCGCTGTCGCAGTTTTCGTGAAAAGCGGGACAGGCAGCCCTGCCTGTCCCGTTATCCCTTGTCTCAGACAGCATTTTTATTTTTTCGTTCTGTCCGGTAATATCGCATCTTTCGATCATTTACTTTCCAGAGTTCATCCAAAAATTCCACCTTTCCATCTTCTCTGCACCTCCGATACCCTAAAAAGCTGCTCAATGTCCGGCTGTTGCCATAGCTCTTCAGCTACACGCCAAAATTCGTTATATAATCCACTTCATCTCCGCAAACCTTTCCATTCTGAATAAAGACAGCATAAATCCCCTTTTCAAATTTTATATAATCAGGCGCATTTGCGATGTGCTCCGGTGTGATCCGGATCTTCCCGCTGCTCACCGCACTGCGCATTCCTTTCTTTGCTCTGCCGTTCCATTCTCTGAAAAGCGTCCCCTGGGTATCCAGACCGTTAATTTTTATCGGCATCCCCGCCGGATTGCATTCCGGAAGCTCCCGCAGACATTCCAAAAACAGTGCATAATTTTTCTTCATAGCCGCCGTCTCTCCCTGCTCCGCTTCCAGCGCTGCTCTTTCCTGCCGATAGCATTCTAACCGGGAACGAAGCACTTCTGATCCCAGCATTCCCTGGCGCCCCTCATCCACAGACACCTTTATCTGCTCCAGATATTGTTCTGTTTCCCGAATCTGCCCATCCAGAAGCGCTTTGCGATTCACAGAACCGCGTTTTATGCTCCCGCATCTTTCCACAATCTCACAGACACGCTCAAATTCTGCCGCAAGCCAGGAATCCTCTCCGTACATCTGATCGTCACGTTTCAGCCTGTAAAGCATTTCCATAAAGCTCTGTTCCAGCGCACATTCCAGAATGCCTTTCGACGTACAATCATTCCCTGTCCTTCTGTGCGTGCAGCAAAATAACGGATACGCGTAGACGTATCTTTCCGTCTGCTCTTCCTCATGAAAGCCTGCGCTGCGCTCATCGCGATATCCGTGTGCTGACGACGAGTACGTCATACGCCGGAAACTGCCGCCGCACACACCCTGCTCTGTCTGTACACCGCATCTCAGATTTGAAAACGCCGTTTTCCCCGCACATCTCTGCCGGATGCTGTCTTCTGTTTTTTCGGAGTTCCTGCCCGCTCCAAGAAGCCTCTGTACCTTTTCCCATGTGGGCCGGTCAATAATCCCCTCATGATGATCCTTCACATAATATTTCGGCGCTTCCCCATGGTTTTTTACCGACCGGTGCGTCAGAAAATCCCTGGTAACTGTCTTCTGCATTTCCAGATCACCTACATACTTTTCGTTCCGCAAAACATTCAGTACGGCTCCGGCCGTCCACAGCTTTCCGTTCACCGTACGCATTCCCGCCTCGTTCGCCTGCTTTGCGGCAGCGTTCGCAGAATACCCGCTTACATACTGCTGAAAAAGGAAACGGACAACCTCCGCCTGCGCCGGATTTATCACCCACGCTCCATCCGCTCCCTTATCATAGCCAAGCATCTGCTTCAGATTAATCTGCGGCTTGCCTTCCTGGAAATTTTTCTGAAAGGTCCAGCGGATATTTTCCGAAATAGACCGTGATTCGTCCTGCGCCAGAGCAGACAGGATCGTCAGGATCAGCTCACCCGACGCGTCAAGCGTGTCAATGTTTTCTTTTTCAAAATAGACGCCGACCGGCGGCTGAAATCGTCTTAATTCTCTCACGCAATTCAAGGTATCTACCGTGTTGCGGGCAAACCTAGAGATTGATTTCGTCACAATATAATCTATTTTTCCGGCAGCCGCATCCTCCATCATGCGGTTAAACTCTTTTCGATGAGCACGGCTGGTCCCTGAGATCGCCTCGTCCGCATAGATTCCCGCCAGCCTCCAGCCCTCCTTCCCATTAATATATCCGGTGTAGAAAGCTCTCTGATTAGCGTAGGAATTCTGCTGCTCCTCCGCATCGGTAGAAACCCGGCAGTAAGCGGCAACCCGCAGTTCTCTGGCTGTTTTTATCCGCACTATATTCTTTGCCGAACACTTTGTAGCCGGAATCATCTCCACCTTCCTCATAAAATTATCCCACCTTCCTGCACATCCCCGTCTGTCAACCGGGAATGTGCGCGCCTGTGATCATCAACCTTCGTATGCAGCTCCACCTCTGTTCTTGTATCGTCAAACCAGTGTACGGTGTAATGGAGGGCATCATGAACCACAACAGAAAGGACAAACGCACTCACATACCGATCTGTCATCCCATTTAAAAACATAAAAAATCCATCTTCTCCCGGCGGAAGCTCCTGCATCCATGCAATTGCCCGCTCCCTGTGCATATGAGACGCCTCCAGTTCTTCCCAGTAGCCTTCCAATATAAGAAAGCCGCTCTCTCCAGCTCTTTTCCCGCTCTCCGGCAAGTGCCGCCGCCTCGTCATCCTTCTCTTTTTGAGCGTTTTCCATATCGGCCAATGCTTTTCGCACCTGCTGTCTGAGAAACTCCTTGTCCCGCTCTATGAAATCGACACGCTGCATACGCGACAGCCGTTCCAGCATCTGACCGACAAACTTCGTCATCCCGTCTGCAAAATCCAGCTTATGTTCCCCGCAATTTTCATAACTCCCACTTAAAATGTCACCGCTTCCCACATCGTCCGGGATTGCCTGTGCGGTGAGCCGAAAACGCTCCAGAAGGGCTTTCCGAAACATCCGGACGACCTGTTCCTCATATACCTTTTCATTGCCGCAAAGCATTCTTCCATTATTTTTTATTGTGGACGGACAAAACCAGATCGGATGGTATTTTGTATTGCGGACATTGTAAAAGCGCCCGCAGTGCCCGCAAATCAGCCTGCCGGAAAGCGCATGTGGTTTTGCCGCCCTGCCTGACACTCTTGTAATCGCTTCCATTTTTCGTTTTTCTTTCGCCCGTGCAAACAATTCATGACTGATGATCGCCGGATGATGATCGTGTACAATATACTGTACGATTTCTCCTTTATTCTCCCTCACCTTATGCGTCAGATAGTCCTCGGTATAGGTTTTCTGTATCAGTACATCTCCGGTGTAGCACTCGTTTGCCAGAATATCGCCGATCTGCTGCGAAGTCCAGCCCTCCTCGATCTCCCCCTTCAGCTGCCCCTTTGCCGCATGCTCCAGCCGTTTTTTCGTGTAGCAGCTCACCTTGCGCGGAATCTTTTGGAAATTGAGGCTTCTCGCCAGCTCCTTAAACGTCATTCCTTCTACATATTTCTGAAATATCCAGCGAACCACCTCCGCTTCCTTCTCCACCGGCGCCACTGCCCGATAGCGATAACCGCTTTCTGTCGTAAGATATTCCCCGGTAAAGCGATAACCGTAAATATCCTTGTTGCGCACCTCCCCTCTCGGAAATCGTTTCTGATTTCCCCAGTTTATATTAGCGGAAATCGAACGACTCTCTTCCTGCGCGATCGCAGCCAGCGCTGTCAGAAGAAAGCTCCCTGACAGATCGGCGGTATCTATCCCCTCCTTTTCAAAAAAGATCGTTGCCCCCGACTCCCTTCCTCTTTTGTAAATTTTCCTGTCCTCCAGGATACCCGTATATTCGCGCATTTTTATGACAATTTCAAGACATTTTTAGCCCTGTAATGCTTTTGGGCAGGCAAAAAATATCCTCTTCGGTCTCTCCTGTTTGGGAAACCGCAGAGGATATTTTTCTCCTATTCAGAGTCTTCTTCACATAAAACGAGTTCTATTTCCTGAAAAAGCTGTCCAAAAGACGCTAATATCCAGAATTTCATTGCATTTTCTCCGATTCTGCCTGCCTGTCTGTTTTCCAGATCAAATCCAAAAAATACAGCATCATCCCGTACTGCTTCTTCAAACGCCTCCTCTTCTATTTCCGCAAAAAAGTGGGAAACAATCTCCTGCAGCCCTTCTTTCACCGGAAAATTCAATACCATCGCATTTTCCGGCCGCTGGAAGAAATCATTAGTCGCGCAAAGACCTTCGACTCCCTGAAGGACCCAGATAATCTCTGTCTTCTTCCTGACAACAGACGCCAATTTTCTCTGATACAGCTCCGGTATGATCCATGTATCTATTCCCTCCCAGTCTTCATCTACGTTATAACGCAGCGCTGAAAAACATTTGATCGGTATCAGATTAATAATCGCATTACATTCATCCAACAGGGTGCGCTGTTCCTCCAACTGCCGAAATGCCTTTTGAAAGGCTAACTCCATACAATAGCAATTTATTTTTACAATGCCCTGTATCGGATCCTCTATTTCCATTTCATACAGCTCTATGCCGCTGCGGATATCTCTGTATTTCATCGCACACATCCTGTTATCCGCATTCATGTAGTAAACCACTGTCTTAAGATACTTAACTGTATTTTTTCCTGCAATAAGAATGTTCATGAATTCACTTCCAGCTTTCTTGTGCATTCCCGGTCCGCAAAGAAAGTAATTTCTTCTCCCTCTCTCAGATAAATATATGCTGCTTCTCCGGTAATCCCCAGCATATAGAGATTACTGTTTCCTGTTAGTTTATAATATAATGCGTTGATGTTCCTGTTTATTTTCAGGCTCTGCTTTTCCCCGGCATAATATTTCTTCCAGAAGAAAAAGAATCTCCGCTTTCTTTTTTCCCGCATAAGCATAATGTCAAGCTGATCATGCAGTCTGTTTACATATACTATATTTCCAGACCGCTGGTTTCCTATCGTCAGCATATTATCCTGTATCGCCGCCGGAAATAATATATAGCAGGAAGCCTCCGCCGCCTTTGTAATCCTGTGATGCAGTCTCAGTTTCTTATGGTAAAGAATGGGGCGCGTCCCCCTTTTTTTCAGCCCCTGCAGCGTTTCACTGCCATTCCACGGAAAAACTGCACAGAGATCATACCTGCTGCCCAATACAAAATCCCAGTAAATACACTTTTGATCTGCAAAATCATATTTCAGAAGGAGTTCATTCTCTGACAGGTCATCCTGAATTTCCCATATCATCTACCCCTCTTCACCTCCCGGGCTGTAAAAGCTGTGCAGAAACAGTTCCTCTACCCGATCAATATGCTGATAATACATAACGACCGGAAATCTGCAGCATTCTACATCATAGATAATTTTTTCTTCTTCATTGTTTTTCAGTCCATATTGGATAAATGCCCCCTCTCTGCTTCCCATGATGCAGATATAAGGCTGAATATTGCAGATACTGCCGCGCGTATGAAACAGTTTTTCCGATACGATTTCTTTATACAGTTCAGAATAAAACGATTTCTGCTCATTGCTGCCTTCCTCCTGCGAGCCGGCTCTCTCCCCATCGTTTTCCCGAACCATACGCATATCATCCATAAATTGGGCAAGCGCTTCTTCTATTACGCGGCTCGTCTCCTGGCTTTCGCAGATCCGGCGGCTAAGGCTTTTATAGCAGTTTTCTACAAATGCCGGATTGCGCTCCAGCGTTCTGTATAAGCTCTTTCTATATCTCTCCAGTTCCATCTGCTCCGGTTTACAGCTGTCAGAAAATACGATATCATACTGATGCCGCAACATTTTTAGATACTGAAAATAGGTCTGACGTTTTGCGTACATTTTATCTTTCCAGTTGATCAGATAATATTGCATGGTCTTTATGCTTTCTAAAACCATCTCACAGTTTAGCTGCGAAATATAATATCTGCCCCATTCACTCAGCAGGTACATCTGAAAATGATCCCGATATTCTTTTCGGATCTTCCTGGAAGCTTTCATGCTTTTCTGCTGCGTCCAGCCGTAAAATGCTTCCCTCTGGCGCTTCAGAGCTGTCTGTGCATCCGTCACTTTCTCTTTATATTTCTGACGCACCGCACCCACAAAACTGTCTATCTCTTTATCGTCAAAGACATTCTTTGTAAAGCGGCAGATATTTTCATTAAGCCAGCCCTCCAGCTGAGTATTGCAGTAATTTTGTACCGCCGCCTCACATTCCTTTTTGTAAACAGGACTGTTGATGCGCATATACTCCGTATGATTATTGTAAAAACATTTGTACAGTATATCCTCCATCCGCTTCAATCCCATCTGGTCAAAGGATATGTTCTCATGACAGCTCACACCTGGGAGTCCTCTCTGAAGCTCTGCCAGTTCCGCACTGATCCGGCGCTCTATGATCCCTCTGTCGGTGTACTGCATATTCTTTATATCCGTCTTTTCCACCCGAACCTCAGAAATTTTTTCTAACAGGCACATACAGAATATGATTTTTCTGACAGCATGTGAAATCTCCAGTGACACCCGCCCTATTGTGAGAAGCTTGCTGTCTGTTACCGCTGTCCGTTCGAGAAGGTCACTATATATGCTGATTCCCTTCCGCCCCATCCTGTTCCCGCTGCAATTTCCCAGTATAGCGGAATCCACGGCGATCCGGGTGTATATGCTTTTATCTTTCACCAGTCTTTCCGTGTTCATCACTTCTGAAATCAGGAAAATAAACCGGACCCATTCTATTTCTTCCAGGCACGCCACCTGCTCAAAAAATTTGCGTTTCCTGTCCGCCTCAAGCTTTCTGTCGGAAAAGTTCTCCACAATCCAGAAATATATCTCAAAAAATACATGATTAAAATATGCCGTAAAAAAGGAATGATACATTTCCCTGCAGATCACTGCCATTTGCGCGCTGGTCTGCTCCTCCGCAAGGACTATAACATCTATATCTGCATGATTCACATAACAATGTCTTTTTGTCCTGCGGATCACCTTGTCAAGACACTCGAAATATTCGTCTCCGTTCTGCAGCGCGCCGTCGGTATCCGTTTCGAAAATCACAGCCTGCTCATCCTCAATACGTTCTTCCCCTTCTCCAAGAATCTGTATATAGATGATATAATCTGCATCTCCCCAAAAACGGTATACCTGACGATATTTTTCCGCCGCATCCTCCCCGGCAAAGACAAACGCGATCGGATTATCCGGAATGATTCCGCCGTTCATATCCGTTATATCTCTTTCTTGTATCAGCCCGTCTATACGCGCTCTCATGAAGTCCCCTCTGCTCTCTTCACCGCTTCTGCTACCCTGTCGCGATAAGTAAACATATGTATAAACATATCTTTTACCAGCTTCTCATAAGAAGGATCTTCCCCGACATTTTCGATATTTCCTACATATATGGTTATTGCCCCTTCCGGACCTTCCCCATCCAGCAGCACGTCCCCGCGAGTGCATTCTACCCGGAAACAATACATTTTTTTATCCTCTTCATAGGTAATGATCCCATACCCGGCAGCCCTGTCAAATATCTCCCGGTAAATATCATTCAGCTTTTTTTCATCGCTTCTCGCTGACCTGTCCTCCGCTCTCCATTTAGTCTCAAAATATGGTGACGGAAGATATTCCCAGTTCGTATCTTCCGACGCATACAAATGAACTCCGTACTTATTCGTCTGCGCATTGTATTCATTTTCAAACTCCGGAAGCCCCTCATAACTGTACAGCGAGTATCCGGGCACATACAAAACCTTCGAAAACCGCTGGTCAATATCGCTCGGAACAATGCTCACATTTGTGTTTGCCGTTTCCGCCCACCTTTCCGCCAGTCTATCTACGCCCTCGCGGCTCGGAACGACCAGAATTTCATAACTGTTATACGTTTTTACCATCGTAGCGGCAGTTGGCCAGAGCTGGCGCGTTTTATCCAGCCGGTCAAACATTTCCTGCAAATGAATTTCCATCATCTGTCTGCCATTTTCATGATATTCCAGAAGCTGAAAAATGGATCGGCAGCCGCTCTCATTAAAACAGGGATCTAACAGCCGGGCAACATAATCAGAGAGCCATTCAATTTTATCCTCAGCTTTCTGTCCATTCCACTTTTCCGGATGTTCCAGATAATCTCTGATGATCACCCTCTTCGCTGCCGCAATACTTTTCTGATAAGCATCGCTCTCTCTGCGCGTTTCAAACGCTTTTCCGGAAAACAGCTTTTCCTCGTCAAACGTATTTTCCCAGTAAGCCCTGCATCTGTTCCGGATATGTTCCAGCAATTCAACAAGCTTTTTTATGCCCTCGCAGTCTGCCGGATCGTCCTGTCCATATGCCCCGCAAAAGCTTTCCAGATATATCTGTCCCAGATCTTTTTTCAGTTCATTTGCTTTTTTCCCAAGGTAACGCTTGGGATATAACCCCTCGCAATATCTCTGAATTTCCTTTTTAAATTTCTCCGTCCACGTTCCGTCCTGCAGGCAATATTTTATAATTATCGTGTCCTCATCATTCTGTTTCACCACCTCCCTGAATTTCTCAAGCAGGCTTGTCTGCAGAGTCTTTATCTGGTACCCCGCCGCTTCATCGGATACGCGCAGATTTTTTCCGGCTTTGTCGTAAACCTCCTCCACCCATTGCTTCAGATCGTCTTTAAACCTTTGCACCCAGGGTTTTTCATTGCTGTCAATGTCCACCTTTATATCCTGCAGAAATGCGTTTATGGTATCGCTCAGCCAGAGGCTGTAATATTGATCTACCGGTATATACTCTGTCTTCGCTCCAATTGCCGCATATTGCTCAAAAAAACATTCCTTATCCGCATTCTGACTGGCCAGATTACTTTTAAAAGACTCTATTCCAAATGACCGGATTGATTTTTCCTGCAGCTCGGTCAGGACATACTCACCGATTCTCTCGTATACTTCCTCTTCCGTGCTGACCGCTTTGCGCCCCTCTTCCTGCGAACCCACCAAAATACAATTATCAAAAATTGGCACCTGTGTATAGATCTCCCCGATATTCCCCGGATATCCCTGACGAAACCACTCGTTATACCGTCTCAACATCATCAGATATTCCAGTTCCTTTAATGCTGCAAAACCGTTTCTTTTAATATTTCTTTTGGTAATATCACGCAAACCTTTCTTCTGGCAGGATACATCCGGCATAATAATGATGCCGTTCATATCCGCGTTAGGACAGATCTTTCTTATAAGATAACTGATATCAACAAACATCCCGGAGCCTGTGCCCCCGCCGATCCCGGTGAATAAATACACCTGTATACGGATCTTATGCAGGTCGTACCCTACTCTTATTCTGGATATCTTCTTTTCCAGCGCCTGGTAAACCTCAAGAATATTTAAAAACAGTATTAAGCGTCCCGCCTGTCGGATCCCCGCCGCACCATTCATCACCTTAAACGGCGACATCCTTGGATCCAGCCAGTATTTGATTTCCTTCGGGATGATCTCTTTATCTTCCGCACCCTCCCGCAGCAGCATTGCCGTGTCCGCGCTCTGAATAATGATCGTATCCTTTCTGGAAATATTAGCATCTTTCCCTATATCATCCGTATCAATTGCCAGATACTCCAGATTCGCACTATTTTCCTTCGGATATATAGACTCCGCCTTTTCTTTAAACGAAAGCATCGCTTTAATGCCGCTTCCTCCAAGTCCAACCAGAAGAACAGGGATATCCTTCATTTTTACATCCTTATTATGGGCCTGCACGTATCTGATCCCATTATGTACGTCCTTCCATTCCGCCTCTGTGTACTTTTTTATATCCATATCCCTCTCCCTTTATCTCAAATAAATATTCATAAACTGATCTGCCATTCCTGTCTGCCCCTGATATTCATACAATATATTTCCGTCTTCAAACCATACGATTGCAAGTTTTCTCCAGTGCCTGCGAATAACTTTTCTTTTTCCTTCCCGCTGCAAGATCCATCTGGTAAAGCTGCCGCCTCCATAGTGAATGGTAACCGGGATTCTTTGATCTCTGTAAATTTTCCTGGAACCCCAAAAAACAAAAATGACAACGGCTGCTAAAAGCAATACGCCCCATTTTATCTCTCCCGCTATTTTTTCCTCGATAAGCAGCGTTCCGCTTACACCTGTCTTGCCATATTCGTCAACGATCGTATAAGACAGCTCCGCGGTTTGCGGCAGGTGTATCCGTCTTTCCGTTTTTCTGCCGATCCGCACCTGCGTCCCACCTTCCGAATTTACTGCAGAGCTATCCGGCTCAAAATATTCATTCTCTGAGAATTGGACTGTCCAGCTATGAGAATCGGGATCCGTAAACCAGGTTCCCACATCCACCTCTGTCCCGCAGCTTTTATACAGCATACACGGGATAATCAGACGCTCCGGCATATCCGCCGTCTTTTCAGGCGCATGATTTACAATTTGAATCTCTCCGCTTACCTGCTCCATGCTCCCCGCCTGTGCCGTCACATAATAGTTTCCTTCTTTCTCCGGCCGGAAGCTCACGCCGGCGCGCCCCTCTTCAAAGGAAACCGTTTTCTGCTGGCATATCTCCTGGTTTTCATCGGTTACCGTTATTTCGCACTGATCTGCCTCTGAAATTTCCTGCGGATGCTTCACGACAATTTCAATCTCATTTCCCAGCGCGCCCTCTTCCGGTACTTCCAGCTGCAGTGGAACATACGCAACCGATATTTCCGTACTGAGGCTCTGTCCGCTGCGCTCATTATAAAACTCTACGGTATAGTTGCCTTCCTCTGTAAATTTTTTATCAAAGTAAAATCCACCCCGCTGCGTATCAGCGGCTGCCCGGCCCGCTTCTTCTCCATTGATCCTTACTATCCAGCTGTCCTCCAGAAACTGCTCGCAATCCTCCGCACGAACCGCCAGCGTTTTTTCGGCAGCAATCGAATATGGTTTCAGCACAAACGGAACGTTCTCATAACAGATGCTTTTTTCCGGCACCTCTTTTAGAGCGTACTCCACCTCCGGCACCTCTACATAAATGGTTTCGCCCCAATCCCAGCAATCCGTTATTCCGACACTTTCTTCGGAAGTCAGATCGCTGTACTCCCATTTCACGGTAAGATAATAGGCTCCCGTTCTGTTCAGCGGATATTCTGCCGTAAAGGAACTGCCCTCCACATCTGTAATCGCAAGCTCTCTGTCGCTGCCCGCCTCCGTAACGGATAATTTTACATGTTTCATACAGTCATCCGATACTGCTTCTCCATTTGGACCGGTGAGCTTTCCCTTTATCTGCAGCGTATCTCCCAGCACATGCTCTGTTGAAACCTCCTCGCATTGCAGCTTTAGCTCCCCGTAGGAGGTGAATTTCAGCGTCACGGTTCCCTTGATTTCTTCTGCGCTGGATAAGGTATATTCTCCCGACTGCGGGTCTGTAATTTTCAAATTGACGGATGTATCCGTATATTCCATCAGAAATCCTACTTCTGAATCACCCGTTTTAATCCTTACGCCGTCATCTTGTGTCAGTTTCGTAATCTTTTGCAGAATCTCCTCCTGTGAAGCTCCATCCGGAACGATCGCAATATTTACTTCTCCGACAATCTCCGGAATCGTAACGTCAACCCCGTCTGCCAAATCCTCCGTTTTTATTTCCTTTGTCTTCGCATGAAACAATGCCCCAAAAAACGCTTCATATTGCTCATCAATCAGCTCCATCGCGCTTCTTCCCGGATCGTCCAGCCTTATTTTTTCCGTCTTGGAGCGATAGGTCTGCGTCGGAGGATTCCGGCTCTCCAGAATATTGCTGAATTCCTCCACCCCGTTTACCACTTTCATCAGATACTTCTGCATTTCTTCACCATTAACCGGCGTTTCACTGTAGTTAATGACCGTCTTTTCTCCTTCTTCCGAAAAAACTGCAACGCTTTTCGGCACGGACTCTATCTCCGGTATGATCCCCATAAAACAGCAATCCTCCGGAAATTGTTCCGCCAGTTTTATCATTTCTTCATACGCACTGCAGATATTCGTAAGATTGGAATTCTGCCCATCTCCGGCAACATCAAGGAATCCGTCTGTAATAAACAAAACCGTCTGTCTGCATTCAGAAACTCCCTCCCGCATTTGCTGCAAGACGTCCATGCCATGCGCAAGCGCTTTTCGAATATCTGTATAGCCGCCCTCATATTCGATCTCCCCCAGCGCATTCTTAATCATCTGGTTTCCCTTACTGCCATCCGGAAGGTAATACCAGGGATTCCCATCCTCCACCAGACAATCCCGCGTTTCTGTATCAAACAGCATCACTGACAGTTTGGCCGGATATGACGCCAGAGGCATTTTATTAATAAAACGCATGATCATATCTCCGGTCTGCCTTTGGCTGTCTATGTTTTTCATCGAGCCGCTTGTATCCAGCATAATCACAAAGTGATTTTCTACGCTTTCTTCCTGTGCCATAACCGGGATCCCCGTCAACGACATTATCGCCGTAAAAATAAGTCCCATTATAGCTGCCCATATTTTCTTCATCCTTCTACTCCTCCACTTCCTCAAAATCCAGTTCAATTACCAGCAAGGACTGTTCTGCATTCTTCTGTTCTTCCCAATTAAAAGATTCCTCCCCATCATCTCTTTTTTGGATGAAAAAATCTCTTTTTTGGATGAAAAAATCTCTTGACTTTTCACCGCCTATCTGTGCCTGGATCGTAATCTGCGGCCCATATCTGATATAGAGCGGATTCTTAAGGATATCTTTAAACTCGATGCATTCCTCATCCCCAATAACTTTGTTGTCAATTTGCTCTATCCTGCCGTTTATCTGGACCTTTTCTGCATCACATCCCAAATATTGCGCGAGCTCTCCCAGCAGAGTTCCTCCCAGCTGACACATTGCTGCGACTTCCTCTCCCTCCGTCACACTATCCAATGGTTCCTCTGAAAAATCTTTTTTATCTATATACCATCGCACATCCTCATACTGTACTACCGGAATCATGTCTTTCACTGTTTCCGTATCCGGCTCTGGGTCTATCACGACCGGATTATCTTTTGCTCTCCGACTTACTGTTATATCGATTTTTGTATAGTATTTTTCATTATAAAAAATACGGCTTATTGCATATACCGGAAAATCTCTGATTGCACTCCACCCTTCTTCCTCAACAGGCTCCACGCACTCAATCTTATACATTTCCTCCTCATCAACTTCCGCTTTCGCCAGCTTTCCGTTATTTTTTATATGAAAAGTAAGGCGAACCGATCTGGACATCAGTTCTATAATTTCTGAACCCTGCAGCGACGCATCTTCTTCATCCTCTTTCTTCTTATTATCAAATACGCCTTTCATCAATACTCTTTGCTGACTGTTAATCTCATCAAAGGTCACTATTCCTGCAAAAAAAGAGAATGCTCCCGCCACCCCCATGAAAAGATATAGAAGCCATGTTGCCAGATTGTCCAGATAAGGTCCGAACAATATCGCTGCCAGATCAAAAATTCCTATTCCAAGACCTCCCATAAAAGAATATAGCCAGATACAAATCTGCAGTAATTCCCTGACTCCTGCAAGATTCTTAAATTCATCTGATATTGGATGCCTGCAAAAGAGATGCCCAAAAACAAACAAACCAACGCATAGTACTATCAGGATAACCCGTTTTAAACGAATAAGTCTTGTATCCGCCTCCATAATTCCATCTCCCACACTTCTTCTCTACCCTCATACTGCCGTAATTTCTATATATAATACGCCAAAAATCGACAACATGCATACCAAATACGGTACCTTTTTCCGCAAAACTTCTCACATTAAAATGCGATAATACATACCTCGACTTATCAGAGAAAACCGGCATATTCCCTGGCTGGCATTTCCATAATCTGAGTCCGCTCCATCTAAGAACACTATGATTCGATCCCAACATTCTCCTTTCATAAAAAAAAGCAGCAAACCTTGTAGATTTACCGCTCATGTGATAAGCACTTAATTTACCTGGAATAGACAGGGCCCATTTTCAACCGGAGAATACCATATACCAGACAAAATCGTAAACTGCATGTGAAATAATATCTTTATCACCAAAAACAACAAAAAGACTCGCAGGAAAGGTTATCCACATTTACCTTTTTGCGAGTCTCAATAAAATTAACCGTCACCGAAGCATTTCGCACGACTTCGGACATATCGGTGAAAAGATGAAGTCACAATACTGTTCTCCAAATGCAGTTAAGGAAGAACCTGTTATCAGCTTAAATCTTATAAGTTCACTTGTGAAAGTTAATATATAGTCCTTATATGGCGGCAGTAAATCCATTAATTCTTTCACAAGTGATTTTTCTCTGTTTTTCCTCATTTTCGGAATTTCTAAGTAAAGCAAATATAAATAATTCAACGCATCTGAGGAAAGATTTCTCGTTATCAGAAAGAAAAATTCATTTCTACTCTGATCCCATGATGTATCGACTGTATTAATTAATATATTTTCATAGACAACCCGCTTATCTTCAATATGGGTACTGATAATTTCATCAAGTATTTTGACAAATTGTTAGTGATTTCATGAGCTGTCACTGATATGATTTTATCACTTGTCAGCAGGTTGCTCAGTTTTCTGTCTCTGTTTTTGTTAGCAGACTGGGGAGTTGCCCTCCCCAGAGCATTATCAGATAAACTGTGATAGTTCTTTTAAAGCACATGCGATCATACCAGCTTCATTAGCCTCCATTCCGGCTGCTTCCAGACTTTCCTTATTCCAGAATCGGTCTGAAGGATGTGCCAGTTCCACACCTATCCGGTGGTTTGGAATACATAAAAACCATCCGTTTATCTGTCTGCCAAAGATTAAGTGATAACTGTTGCCATTCAGATCGAGTTTAGCCTCATAAGGCTGAATATGAAGCTGGATTGGATGAATCTCTGCCATACTATTCTCTAACCTCCAGCATTTCATGTTCTGTAACATAACGAATCATGTAATCATCAATCAGGCGTTTGTTTTGTTGAAACGCATACATCAATGCTTTCTCACAGATACGGTTGATCAGCCTTGGAATGCCCATAGATGAATGATAGATTTCATCAAGAGCTTTCTCTGTAAACAACTCCTGCTGACATCCGGAATAGTCCAGATGACTGCGGATGTATTTTTCACATTCCGCACGGTCCAGATGAGAAAGTACACAGTACATGTCAATACGCTGGCGGATTGCAGCGTAACGCTGAAGTTTCAGTTTTGTTGTCCACAGTTCGGTCTGTCCGACTAATACAACGGCCATTGGACTCATAGAGTCAAAGCGGTAATTCAGGAGAAAACGGAACTCTTCCAGAGTCTCTTTTTCCAATAAATGTGCTTCATCCAGAATGCAGACTACTTTTTTGTGCTGTACTCCGCGGATGATCTCGATCTGTTGCTGCAACTGGCGTTTGGAATCTCCCCTGTAAAACCTGGATTCCAGTCCCAGCTGGTCCAGGAGTCCTTTATAGAACCATCTTGGAGTCAGTTTTGAATCGGAAAGATAAAGGACAATGTATTCCGATTTTGGAAGTTCTTCATAAAAGCGGCGGATCAATGTAGATTTGCCACAGCCGGGATCTGCAGTGACTACTGCAAACTTCTGGCGGTCTGCCACATAAGCAAGACGTCCAAGAGTCTCTCGAAAAGAATCCGATTCATACAGTTTATCTGCAGGGACATCCCTTACAAAGGGGGTATGTTCCATGCCAAAGAACGTTTCATACATTGCCATCTGCCTCCTTTCTGTAAGATGCGAAAGAAATGGCATTGGCTACCTGTTCACGGTTCTTTTCATGCTGTATTTCAAGAGCATCTAAAAAGCGTGAGGTACTTGGCTTCTGTCCCTGCATGGAAACCGGGAGCGCAGGATTTTTATCACAGTAAGATCCAATCTTAAGTGGTCTGGCTGTGAAGGGCTCATAACCGGGATAAGTGACAGTCAGTACTTCCGGAGCCGCAGGATCGTAAGCGATCCCTACTTTGTATCCGATCAGTTCAGGCTTAGTTTCATAACGCTGTCCCCGGAAACTGATGCAGGCTCCTTTGTCAACTTTACGTTCTTCATGATGAAGAAATGCCTCAGAAACAACAGATGCATTGATGAAGTTAAGGGGACGTGTATCGCGGTTCCATTCCTGAAGCGGCGTAATTCCGTTTTCAGGTACTGCAGCGCCAAGGCTTTCATAGTATTCAGAAATCCCCTCGTGCGGCTTTTTGTGATAATACTCTTCAAGGAAGACGGACCATAAATGGTTCAGTTCTTCCAGGGATCTTATATTTTTCAGTTTGGCTTCCCGATTGAAGGTATCCACTACCTGATGGAACTTTTCAATCTTTCCCTTACTTTTTCCACTCCGGATGCGTGCGAATTTTACACGGATCCCAAGTCTGGCAAGGGAGCAGCTTAACTGTCTGGCAACATACTGACTGCCATGATCGAAATAGCAGGCATCGAATGATCCGTAGCGTATAATAGCCTGATGGAAGGTATCTTCCACAATCATTTCTTCCTGATTATCATAAAAACGGGAAGACAGGATATATCTGGAATGATCATCGATCGCTGAAGATAAATAAGTCTGGACTTTTGCTCCATTTTTACCGATAGGCAGTTTGGGGCCATATTTGATGTCCCCCTGGATCAGCATCATGCGGTGTGGCTTACAGAACCGTTTGGATGAGCTTTCACGTGCATCCCGGTACATCTTCATATGTTCCCTGCCAAAACCACGCTTATAAAGATGCCGTTCCAGAGTCGGACGTTTTAAAACTCCGGGAGCCACATGGCCTTCCAGCTCAAGGATCAGAATGATTTGTGCGATGGAACGTTCCGGTACTTCCTTTCTGAGCTGGATAGCCTGTTCTACAAGAAATTCAAAGTTTTCGGGCAGTCTCTGTGAGCGGTGTTTCTTCCTGGTTGCCGGTTTTAATCCGGAAAACTGTCCTTCTCTGTATGCTTTTTCATAGCGGTATAGAGAACGAACCGTGATCTCATTTTCCTCGGCGATTTTTTTGCGGAGATGGAGCTTTTTGGCATTATCCAGATCCTCGCGCAGAAGCGGGGAAATGAGCTGGAAACGATGGAGAGCTTCCTGCTCTTCCCATTGTCTTACTATCTGTTGGTTTGTATTCATAATTCGTGACCTCCTTCTGAGATCACTATATAGGAAAAACCTGTGACAGACGAACGAAAGTAGGTGCATGCGTTTATCAGTAAAAAGCCGGCAGAAAGCCACCGCTGTTGTAAATAATACGGATGGTCTTTTCCAGCCAGTTGAGATATTTTTTTCTGACCGCTTCGAGCAGTGACTGGTCAGAGAAAAGAAGATCCTTGCCAAGTCCGAGAACACTGTATCCTGCATTTCTAAGATATCCTTCCATGTTTGAAAGATTGAGTTGAAACCACCGCAGCCAGTACAACATGGTACTGATTGAAGGATAGTCTTCAGAATCCTGATCATGAGGCGTTACGATCCCATCGATCACACCACTGATGACCTCTGCTTCATAGTGCTTATATGGAAGCAATACATCTGGAAGTTCATTATGATAGCTCTCACATGTAGTACATTTGAATCTC
Organism: Marvinbryantia sp.; assembly: GCF_047017445.1. Classification (NCBI taxonomy): domain Bacteria; kingdom Bacillati; phylum Bacillota; class Clostridia; order Lachnospirales; family Lachnospiraceae; genus Marvinbryantia; species Marvinbryantia sp. The sequence goes on from NZ_JBKXTT010000006.1 coordinate 190,082, forward strand.
CGGATACTCAGAAAATCCCGATTACCGCCTTCATGCTTTCTAATACGAAGTCTGGAATCCCGGTATCTGAGCTGTCCACCACAGCAAGGACATCCTGGTACATTTTCACTGCTCTTAACAAAAAACACCGTTTGCCTCATTGCGAACAAGCGTATACTCTGCTATAATGAACATGGTTTTTACCAGATCTCAGAGTACGCGACTGTCCAGGAAGGTGCTCTGAGATTTTTTCTTTCTGTAGGATAATGACAGTATACAGAGCAACCTAACGAAAGGCAACAAGATCTATAAAATGTTATTTTAAAGGAGCATCAACAATTAAGGACATGGGCTTATTTATAATTATGTGACAGTTATAAGGATTCCTTAACTGTTTATGCTAATCTCATATGACTAAGAATTGATTTACTTGATTGTCTCTGGATAGACCATTATACTGACATCAGTATAATGAAAGGAATCCCAGAGCACCCTCCTTGCAAGACGTGTACTCTGGGACTATGGTTTTACAACCATGATTATTGTATCAGATTACACCGTCACTTACAATGAGGAAGAAAATATTTTTTGTTGAAAGCAGTGCCATATCCTATTGTCCTATTTGTGGGGAACCATTAGCTTACCGTGATTCCTGTCAACGGATTATGCTACTGGAAGGACGGGAACGTCGTATTTATATCATACGTCGGCTCAAATGCCATCAGTGCGGAAGGATTCATCGGGAGCTCCCGGATTGTCTGGCCCCATTTAAACACTATGCCACGGAAGTTATATCAGGGGTGCTTGATGGGATCGTTACCCCAGAGGATGACGATTCGGCAGATTATCCTTGTGAGGTTACAATGTATAGGTGGCATCACTGGCTGATGGTAAACCATCAAAGGATAGACGGTTATCTGAAATCGGTAGGATATCGTCTGTTGGGATTCGGTGAGGAACTCCTGAGTACCAGCATGTCACTGCTTGACAAACTACGCAGTTCCAACGAAGAATGGCTGGAGACCATTCTCCGCTTTATTTACAATTCGGGTGGCTTTCTTGTATCCTCTTAAGTCTGTTGTCCATGCACCGACTTTGTTTTGTTGTCACACATCAAGTATGGTACGCTCCTCCAAAAGGAGGATAAAGATCATGCAGACAACAGAAAACAAACAATGGCAGGATGAGCAGGCCCTTAACCGGTATCAGCTGATCGCTCCCCTGCTGGATGAAACACTGGATAATGCAAAACGCATCCAGATGAGAGAAGACATTGCCGGGAAGAACGGTATATCCCCTCGCAGTCTGTACCGCTATGAAGCAGCGTACAGGAACGGCGGTTTCGCCGGATTAAAACCGATGAACCGGGAACAGCGGCGGTCTCAGAAACTGCCTGAGAACTTTGATGAGATTCTTGAGCAGGCGATCCAACTGAAAAAGGAAGTCCCAAAACGTTCCGTGAAGCAGATCATTTACATACTGGAACTGGAAGGATGGGCAGTCCCGGGGATACTAAAGCGCTCCACCATGGAACGTTATCTTTATAAGGCAGGTTTTGGTGTCCGCCAGATGCAGATGTACAATGACGCAAGGAAGAGTTCTTCCAAACGTTTCTGTAAACCGCACCGGATGATGCTGCTTCAGGGAGATATCAAATACGGCTTAAAACTCCCGATCGGAAAGAATGGTGCAATGGTGCAGACGTACCTGTCATCAGCAATCGATGATCATTCCCGGTATGTCCTGCAGTCCAGTTTTTATGATAATCAGGAAGAAGCAATTGTTGAGGATACTTTCCGGAAAGTCATACTCAAGCACGGGAAATTCGATGCCTGTTACTTTGACCACGGTTCACAGTATGTGGCAAAACAGCTGAAGTTCTCTCTTTCCAGACTTGGTATCACCATCCGTACAGCGCCTGTCAGGAGTGGGAAGTCCAAAGGCAAGGTGGAGAAATTCCACCAGGTCGTAGATTCGTTCCTCAGGGAAGCAAAAGTACATCATTCATTGTATTAAAACATAAGATAATACACGACTTTCCTTCCTTCTCCTGATTCAGCGTTTTCTGCCATTCACTGTCCCGCTCCTGCAGTTCCTTTCGCTGTGCATTGATCGGCTGCAGTCCATCCGAAAGCATCTGCATCTTTTCCTGACGCTGCGTAGACAATTTCTGCTCATGTTGAAAAAACATACAGGTCAGTCCAATTCCGGCTGCAGACAGCAGAACCAACAGAGCAGTAATAAACCTGTTCATCTTTCTCATAATTCTTTTAACCTCATGCATTCATATTTTCTCAAGTTGATATATCATATTATTAAATATATTACGAATTAAATTATAGCTGTTTTAGATTTTTATGTCAATCGAAAATGCATGTTATATTTTCTTTTCCCTATTTTTTGTGATATTTATACACTTTTTTGTGAAAAATCATATTCATGATTTACGACCATATAGAATTGATTATCCAGTGTTTTCCTAAAGCTTGAGATTTCCCCTAAAAATGCCTTCAAAAATATCCTTTTGCTTTCTGATTTTGAATATTGTGATGCCCTGGGCAAAGAGTCATATGGCAGTCATACCATAATAAGAAATCACATACAACGCAGCTTTATCTTTTGTACGAATTACTTCTATTCTCGCTGCGTTGAATGTGATTTATTAATTATTCTAACATACTCTTCCGGATTTTTCTACCCCAAATTCAATATTTTTTGCAGAATTCCTTTTATTTCAATAAATTCCCATCTCCGCGGAAATGTTGCCGCTGATTTCATGCACGGTTGCGGATGGCGTGTATCCGGTGGAGCCATACAAAAATTCATGGAGCTGCGCAACATTTGCCGCCAGATTGACCGGAATGACACAGTCGCCCGCCGAAATATCCATCGTCGTCTTGTCAAACGGGAAGCCTGTTGTCTCTGAAATATTAAGTTTTCCTGCCCCGGAAGCTATTTTTACAAGCTCTGCAACGGAAAGGCTGGTAGAAATCTTTGGAAGCAGTGTGTCGATCGCCTTATTCAGCGTGAAGATGCCACTGCTCTTAACCTTTTCCAGAACCTGCTCCAGAACCGTTCTCTGGCGCTCTGTGCGCTCGTAATCCAGCCCGATGTAACGGATACGGCTGTAAGCAAGCGCCTGCATACCGTTCAGATGCTGAAGCCCCGGTCCCGGCACATCCTCGCATTCACGTCCAAGCACTTCGCGGCCCTCCACCAGATAGCCATTCAGAAGCTGCACCTCTCCCTCTGTCAGATTGATGTCCACGCCGCCGAACAGGTCAACCAGCTCTACAACAGCCTCAAAATTAACCGTCACATAATCCGAAATATTCAGATCCAGATTTTTGTTGAGCATACTGACTGCCGTCTCTGCGCCGCCGACCGCGTAAGCTGAATTGCACTTATTGTAACCGTTGTCAATCGTGTCCAGATAGGTATCGCGGTACACGGAAACAAGCTTCACCTCGTATGTTTTCTGGTTGATGCTGCAGATCATAATGGTATCGCTGTTTGTACCGGATTCCAGCGCTCCCTCTCTGGAGTCCACACCAAAAAATGCAATATCCTTGTAACCACTCATCTCACTCAGCTCATCCGAAGAAATGCTGTCATTCTTTACCACATTCTCCATATCCAGGCTTCCGCGCCCAAGCTTCATAAATTTTGACGCTGCAAAAAGCCCCGCCGCCAGGATCACAAGAATCAGTATCTCGAAAATAAACCTTATCCAATGTATTTTTTTCTTTCTTCTTGCCATCTTCATCTCCCCTTTCCACGGTAGCATAACACAAAACCCGCAAAACCTCAAGAAACACTTGCTTTTTTCACAATATCTTAATATAATGACAACAATGAGCAGTGCGGAGACGATGTACTGAGTGGCCGCGCATGCTTGCATGCAGTCGGACACGCAGGACAGCGGCTCCATAGGGCGAATGCCCTTAGCGAGGAAACTCTCTGTTTCCGAGCAACGCACTGCGGAGCACGCGGAGACGATGTACTGAGTGGCCGCGCATGCTTGCATGCAGTCGGACACGCAGG
>NZ_JBKXTT010000006.1:194204-279497 GCF_047017445.1 Marvinbryantia sp.
GCGGAGCACGCGGAGACGATGTACTGAGTGGCCGCGCATGCTTGCATGCAGTCGGGCAACGCACTGCGGAGCTTACAATATCTAAAGTGAGGAATGAAAATGATCAGTGCTAACAATGTGACACTTAGAATAGGAAAAAAGGCGTTATTTGAGGACGTCAATATCAAATTTACCGAGGGTAACTGTTACGGTCTGATCGGCGCGAACGGCGCCGGAAAATCCACCTTTCTGAAGATTCTTTCCGGAAAGCTGGAGACCACCAAGGGCGACATCGTCATCACGCCCGGTCAGCGTCTCTCCGTCCTGGAGCAGGACCATTTTAAATACGACGAATTCCCTGTACTGGATACCGTCATCATGGGCAACCAGCGCCTGTATGATATCATGAAGGAAAAGGACGCGATCTATGCAAAAGAAGATTTCACCGAGGCGGACGGCATCCGTGCCAGCGAGCTGGAAGGTGAATTTGCCGAGATGAACGGCTGGGAGGCGGAATCTGACGCCGCGCAGCTTCTAAACGGGCTTGGCATCGAACCCGATATGCATTACATGATCATGAAGGATTTAAACGGCAGCGAAAAGGTGAAGGTGCTTCTCGCAAGGGCGCTGTTCGGAAACCCGGACATCCTGCTTCTGGACGAGCCGACCAACCATCTGGATCTCGCTGCGATCGAATGGCTGGAGGAATTTTTGATCAACTTCCCGAATACGGTTATCGTGGTTTCCCACGACCGTTACTTTCTGAATAAAGTATGTACGCACATTGCAGACATCGACTACGGCAAGATTCAGCTTTACGCCGGAAACTATGATTTCTGGTACGAGTCCAGCCAGCTGATGATCAAGCAGATGAAGGAAGCCAACAAAAAGAAGGAAGAAAAGATCAAGGAGCTGCAGGAATTCATTTCCCGTTTCAGCGCCAACGCTTCCAAATCCAAGCAGGCGACCTCCAGAAAACGTGCGCTGGAGAAAATCGAGCTGGATACGATCAAGCCGTCCAGCCGCAAATATCCGTATATCGACTTCCGTCCGAACCGCGAGATTGGGAACGAGGTGCTCTCCGTAGAAAACCTCTCCAAAACGATCGACGGCGTGAAGGTGCTTGACAATCTCACGTTCACCCTGAATCACAACGATAAGGTGGCTTTTGTCGGCGGCAATGAATTTGCAAAGACCATACTCTTTCAGATTCTTATGGGCGAGATGGAACCGGATTCCGGCAGCTTCAAATGGGGCGTAACGACCTCGCAGGCATATTTCCCGAAGGACAGCACGAAGGAATTTGACAACGATCTGATCATCGTAGACTGGCTGACACAGTATTCCGAGATCAAGGATGTGACCTATGTGCGCGGCTTCCTCGGCCGTATGCTGTTTGCCGGCGACGACGGCGTAAAGAAGGTAAAGGTGCTCTCCGGCGGCGAGAAGGTACGATGTCTCTTATCCAAAATGATGATTTCCGGTGCAAACGTACTGCTGTTTGACGAGCCGACCAACCATCTGGATATGGAATCCATCTCCTCGTTAAATACCGGCATGGTGAAGTTTCCCGGCGTTATTCTGTTCGCCTCTCACGATCATCAGCTCGTCGAGACGACTGCCAACCGCATTATGGAAATCCTGCCGAACGGCGTGATGATCGACAAGATCACCACCTACGACGAATATCTCGCAAGTGATGAAATGGCAAGAAAACGCCAAGTTTACACTATGGATGACAAGCTGGAGGATAACTAGGCGCCATGCCTCTCCGACTGCTGTTTCCGGTAACACACGTCTCCAGAGGAGTCGTTGCAAAATAAATGAGTAATCATTTATGGAGCAATGGCTCCATTTTTATGCACAGGACATTCATACCACTCTTTATAATTATAAATTCCGCTTTTTATTAATCTCTTTTTGATTGTACATTATTTTTATTGACTTTCAATGTTGTATAATGTATAATAATCTCATCTTTCGAAATATAAATTTCAATCCACGCAAACAGGTTACTCATATGAAAACAAGGAGGTTTTATGAACGAAGCATATGAATATCACGACATCTATGACCGCATTGCCAAGCGCTGTCTCTCTCTTTCCACCCGCTGTACCGTTTTCCTTATTAACGGTCTTTTTGGTACGGACTATCCTCCCGACAGCGACGTAGACTACCACTGGACAGAAAATACAGATGACAGTCTGAAAAAGACACTGGCAGATACCATTGTTACGATTAATCATTCCAGCAGCTACCATGTTGAATTTCAGATGACCAAAGACGGCGATATTCTTCTGCGTGTGCTGGAATATGGCTTCCATCACGCCATCCGCACAGCCGACAGTCAGGATACCATCTGCTTTCCGGAGCCTCTTATCGTATACCTTTACGATGATGAGAGCTTTCCTGATGAATATATTCTGAAAATCAGCTTCGGAGAGCAGGGAAGTTTTTTATATAAGGTACCTGTTTTTAAATATTTAAAACACTCGCTGGACGAGCTAGACCGTAAAAAGCTCATCATGCTCCTTCCCTTCCAGCTTTTAAAACTGCGCCGGACCATTAGTCAAAAACGTACAAAAGAAAATATAGAGGCATTGAAAAAATTAATCACTCATGATATACTGAATTCACTAAACCGAAATGTAGAGGTCGGAAATATTACTCCCACAGAAGCGCTGAAGCTTTCGCGGATGATTCTGTATCTCTACCGCCATATCTATGAGCAATATGACGAGCTGAAAAAAGAGGGAGTGAATCAGATGACAGAAGATGCATTAATTTTTGATGTCGATATTCTGGAGTACGAAATAGAAAAGCTGGAAAAGAAAAACAAACATCTGGAAAGCGAAAAACAGAGCCTGGAATGCGAAAAGCAGAGTCTGGAATGCGAAAAACAGAGTCTGGAGAGTGAACAGCAGAAACTGATTCTGCTGCTTTCCCAGACCTATCCGCCGGAAGAGATTGCTGCCCTGACCGGAATTGCATCCAACAAGATTCAGGAAGCGCTTCGTGAAGGTTCCGCTACCACATAAGAGCACTTTTTTCTTCCACAGAAAATCCAGGAAATTTTTCTATGGAAAGTAAAAATCCGGAGCCAGACAGTTTTATACTGCCCACGCTCCGGATTTTCATTTCATCGATTATGCCGCCAGCAGCTCCATCGCCCCGGCGCCCGCGAACTGCACGACTGCACGGACTACCTGCTGACAGAGCTGTACGATATAGCGCACATCTGTTTCAATCGTATGACGTCCTCTGGTGTATTCCTCGTGTTTTTTCCGGATATATTCCAGAAGCACCTCCACATTCTCAAACACCTTTTCTCCGACTATCTGCAGCGCTGCTCTGCCGCTGTCGATATATTCCCGCAGATAATCGCGCATTTCCTTTTCATATGCGCAATGCTGGCGGATTGTCCCGGCGTAGGTCCGGTTATGCGGAAAGGTAAAGTAATCGGCAATATAATGGATGATCTCTCCCAGATGCCGCCAGAACGCCATGCCATCCTGCGCATCAGTGTAATCCATTTTCAGCAGACTTCTTATATTGTCGGAAACCTTGTCAAAGGTTCCGTAAAATTCGTGCCGTTCTGTCAGAAAGGAAGGCTTGCAGTCCGGAAGGATGGAGCCAAGATAAAATGCCTTTCTGTGCTGCTGCAGCTTATCTGCTCCCATCTGTGATACCAGAAACTTTGCCAGCGAAATATGTGATTTTTTTCTCATGCATTTCTCCTCTTGCCCCGACGGGCCCCTCTCACACAAATGCAGCGCCGCCATGCGGAATCCCCTTACGCCGCTGTCTATCCGACGCAAAGCCCTGCTGCAAATCAGCTCCTTTTCTACCATACGCCACTTTTTCAAAAAGCGCAAGCGGAAATTTATTACATTCTGTGTAACAGCTTACGCATTACATCTACAGACCGCCTGCCTGCGACGGCTATATCTTCGCGATATCAATCAGCGTCAGCTTGTTCTTATCGGTATTCTCCAGACTGGAGATCAGCGCGCCCGCCGTGTCCATTGCCGTCAACACATTGACGCCTGTCTCGATGGCGTTGCGGCGGATGATAAAGCCGTCCTTTGAGTGCTCGATACCCTGGGAAGGGGTGTCGATGACCAGGTCGATCTTATGTCCGAGAATCAGGTCGAGGATATTGGGCGACTCCTGCTCCACCTTACGCGTCATTCGCACCTGCACGTCCGCCTCCATCAACGCTTTTGCCGTGCCCTTAGTGGCAAAAATATTGTAGCCGAGCGCCTCGAAACGCTTTGCCAGCTTTGCTGCCTCCTCCTTGTCCTCATCACGCACCGTCATGATCATGTTCTTATGCTTCGGCAGGTTGATGCCAGCGCCAAGGAACGCCTTGTAGAGCGCTTCGTTGAAGGTTTTGGCAATGCCAAGACACTCGCCGGTGGATTTCATCTCCGGTCCGAGGCTGATGTCAGCACCGCGGATCTTCTCGAAGGAGAATACCGGCATCTTGATGGCGAAGTAATCCGCCTCCGGCTGCAGTCCCGGCTCATAGCCAAGCTCGCGGATTTTCGCGCCCAGGATCACCTTCGTCGCCAGCGGTACGATCGGAATGCCCGTCACCTTGCTGATGTACGGCACAGTACGGCTGGAGCGCGGATTTACCTCGATCACATACACCTCTTCGCCGCAGACGATAAACTGAATATTGATCAGACCAATGACGTGCAGCGACTGCGCAAGCTTTCGTGTGTAATCCTCAATAGTCGCCTTTACCTTAGCGCCGATGCTCTGCGCCGGGTAAACGGAAATACTGTCCCCGGAGTGGATGCCGGCGCGCTCAATATGCTCCATAATGCCCGGGATCAGGATATCCGTTCCGTCGCATACTGCGTCGACCTCGATCTCCTTTCCGACCAGATATTTATCGACCAGAATCGGATGCTCCTGCGCGATGCGGTTGATGATGCCGATAAATTCATCCACATCCTCATCGCTGATCGCGATCTGCATTCCCTGTCCGCCGAGCACGTAGGACGGACGCACAAGCACCGGATAGCCGAGCTCGTTTGCCGCCTTCTTCGCTTCCTCAGCAGTAAATACTGTGTGACCTGCCGGACGCGGAATGCCGCATTTCTCCAGAATGCCGTCAAACAGCTCGCGGTCCTCGGCAGCGTCCACGTTTTCCGCGGAGGTTCCCAGAATCGGCACACCCATTTTCATAAGGCTTTCCGTCAGCTTGATAGCGGTCTGTCCGCCAAACTGTACCACGGCACCGTCCGGCTTTTCCAGGCGGACGATATTCTCCACATCCTCCGGCGTCAGCGGCTCAAAATATAGCTTGTCCGCGATATCGAAGTCGGTGCTGACCGTCTCCGGGTTGTTATTGATAATAATTGTTTCGTAGCCTTCCTTCGCAAACGCCCAGGTGCAGTGCACAGAGCAGAAATCAAATTCAATTCCCTGCCCGATGCGGATAGGACCGGAGCCAAGCACCAGCACCTTTTTGCGGTCATGAGTCTCCTGCGCTTCATTTTCACTTCCAAACACGGAATAATAGTACGGCGTGGTTGCCTCAAACTCCGCCGCACAGGTATCTACCATCTTGTACGCCGCCGTAATGCCGTTCTCATAGCGCATATTTTTGATTTCTTCTTCGCTCTTTCCGGTCAGACGGGCAATCACGTTATCCGGGAACTCGATGCGCTTCGCCTCTTTCAAAAGCTCCACGGTCAGCTCCTGCGTCTTCAGAGCCTGCTCCATCTCCACAAGGATCGCAAGCTTATCAATAAACCAGATGTCAATTTTCGTGATCTCATGAATCGTCTCATAGGAAACGCCGCGGCGCAGCGCTTCCGCGATCACCCAGATGCGGCGGTCGTCCACCAGCGCGAGCTGCTTCATAAGCTGGTCGTCGTCCAGATGCGAAAAATCGTAAGAAAGCAGGCTGTCCACATGCTGCTCCAACGAGCGGATCGCCTTCATCATCGCGCCTTCAAAGTTGTCGCAGATGCTCATTACCTCGCCGGTCGCCTTCATCTGTGTGGTCAGGGTACGCTTCGCACTGATGAATTTATCGAACGGCAGACGCGGAATCTTCACCACACAGTAGTCCAGCATCGGCTCAAAGCTGGCGTAAGTTTTCCCCGTGATAGCATTTTTAATCTCATCCAGCGTGTAGCCAAGGGCAATTTTCGCCGCCACCTTTGCGATCGGATAGCCGGTCGCCTTGGAGGCGAGCGCTGAAGAACGGCTCACACGGGGATTTACCTCGATCACACAGTATTCAAAACTGTCCGGATTCAGGGCATACTGCACGTTGCAGCCGCCGGTGATGTTCAGCTCGCTGATGATATTCAGCGCCGAGGTACGCAGCATCTGATATTCCTTGTCGCCGAGCGTCTGGGACGGTGCTACCACGATGCTGTCGCCGGTGTGCACGCCGACCGGATCAATATTTTCCATGTTGCAGACGGTAATGCAGTTTCCAGCGCTGTCGCGCATCACCTCGTACTCGATTTCCTTCCATCCGGCAATGCAGCGCTCCACCAACACCTGCCCTACGCGGGACAGTCGCAGCCCGTTCGCCAGGATTTCCGTCAACTCCTCATAATTGTGCGCAATGCCGCCGCCGCTTCCGCCGAGCGTGTACGCCGGGCGCAGCACCACCGGATAGCCGATGGTGTTTGTAAACGCAACGCCCTCTTCTATCGTTTCCACGACTTTTGAAGCTGCAATCGGCTCCCCGATTTTCTCCATCGTGTTTTTAAATTCCTGGCGGTCCTCCGCCTTTTTTATCGTCTCCGCAGTGGTGCCGATAAGCCGCACATTGTTTTCCTTTAAAAAGCCGCGCTCCTCCAGCTCCATAGCGAGATTTAAGCCCGCCTGTCCGCCAAGCGTCGGCAGCACGCTGTCCGGCTTTTCTTTTAATATAAGCTGCTCCACCACTTCCACCGTCAGCGGCTCAATGTACACGCGGTCAGCAATGTCTTTATCTGTCATAATGGTCGCCGGGTTTGAATTCAGAAGGACGACCTCAATGCCCTCCTCCTTCAGCGAGCGGCACGCCTGCGTGCCCGCATAGTCAAACTCCGCCGCCTGCCCGATCACGATCGGTCCCGAACCGATCACAAGTACCTTTTGGATTTCCGGATTCTTCGGCATTATCTGTCCACCTCCATCATCTTCATAAACCGGTCAAACAGGTATCCGGAATCCTGCGGTCCCGGACACGCTTCCGGATGAAACTGCACCGTAAAGATATTCTTTCCCGTATAAGCAAGTCCCTCGTTCGTTCCGTCGTTGACGTTTGTGAACGCCGGAACCGCCACCGATGCGTCCAGATTTTTTGTATCCACCACGTAGCCGTGGTTCTGTGAGGAAATATAGACCCTGCCTGTTTTCAGATCCTTCACCGGATGATTGCCGCCGCGGTGCCCGTACTTCATTTTATAGGTGTCCGCGCCGTTCGCCAGTGCCATAAGCTGATGTCCCAGACAGATGGCAAAAATCGGAATATCCGTCTGATATAATTTGCGGATTTCTTCTATAATCGTAACGCATTCCTTCGGGTCGCCCGGTCCGTTGGAAAGCATGATGCCGTCCGGCTTATCCGCGATGATCTCCTCCGCCTTCGTGAGCGCCGGATATACTGTCACCTGACAGCCGCGCTTGTTGAGGCTGCGCGCGATGTTGCGCTTTGCCCCCAGATCCAGAAGCGCCACCTTCGGACCGTCACCCTCCAGCACATATTTTTCCGCGCACGTCACCTTCTCCACCACCTTACCCGTGCGGTAAGCGGCGATCTGCGGCAGCACCTTTTCCAGACAGAAGCTTTCGTCTGTCGTGATCATGCCGTTCATCGTACCTTTTTCACGAAGAATTTTCGTTAATGCTCTGGTGTCTATTCCGGAGATTCCGGGGATATCATATTTCAAAAGAAAGTCCTGAATCGTTCCTTCCGAGCGGAAGTTGCTGGGAATACGAGATAATTCTCTTACAATGTATGCGTCCGGCCACGGTCTGTCCGACTCCATGTCCTGCGTGCAGATACCATAATTGCCGATCAGCGGATATGTCATCACCACGGCCTGTCCCGCGTAAGAGGGATCGGTGAGGACTTCGAGATAACCGGTCATCGACGTGTTAAAAACGATCTCACTGATAACTTCACGGTTTGCCCCGATGCTCTGCCCGGTAAAAACAGTTCCGTCTTCCAGAATAAGAAATGCTTTCATTGTCCATCCTGCCTTTCCTGAGTAAGTTTGATGATACGGTATGCGCAAAAAAAAAAGAAACAAAACCCAACGCCCGTTTCTTCCCCTTCGAATCCGCACCCCAAATTGCTAAAATGATAGCACAAAAATAATCATTTGGCAAGAGGAAGGTCCTGTTTTTTCACAGATTTTTGACGTCTCTCAAACCGGATAATGAAATTTATTTCCAAAAGGCACTGATTTTATCTTTTATCAGCCCTTCTCCAATAACAATGATAACATTCTGCCCCTTTTCAATATGCCGGATGGTGATCGTTTGGCGGGTGGCATTCAGCTCTATCCATGTTCCATCCTCTGCCGTCATAAACCCTTTCACACGAACGATATTCCCACAGTCCGATGCAGCCATAAGACTTTCTACCCTTGATCGCAATTCCTGCACAGTCATCTGTATATCCATAAAATAAACGGAGGAATATCCGTGTTCATCTTCCAGCACAGATTTTTCATAAGATTCCAGTACATAGCCACAGGAAGAGATCGCTTTCCAGTCTTCATCCGTTAAAGAATCCCACGGTTTGCATAGAACCTCCTCCCCAAATCTGCGTCTGCACCGTACCTGCTCCATAGCGCGATTTAAATGTGCTGCATTTCTTTTCCGATCCTCATCTGTAGCCTCCTGGCTCTTACTAAAAATAACCATTCCGGCATTTGCCACTTCTGAGGCCAGCAGATAATTGGATTTTTCCGACAGATTTTCCTCCAGTCTTGCATCTACGATCGCAATCACATTGCCGATCTCATACCATCTATCTAACGGTTCTTCGCATAACACATCGAAAAATTCATCTACGTCAAAGATTCCGGAAGGTTCAATCAGCACCCTGTCATAGCCGCACATTCCCATTGCAATCAATTTTGTTTTAAATCTTCTCCTGTGGCAATCAGGATCACAGCCGCCGGCAACCATTTCCAGTTCGCACTGATCTCCCTCCAGCTCCTGCAGAAGCATCATATCCACATTCACCGCCCCGTAATCATTTTCCAAAATGCAGATATGATTACCGGCGTCCATCAGGCTCTTCGCATATTTTTTTATAAATGTCGTCTTTCCTGCACCCAGAAAACCTGTAATTAAATCTATTTTTATCATGTCTTTCCCCTCTTTTCAGAAATCCATATTTATAGTATACCATTCTCTGATGCATTTCAAATAAAACTTAGGCATTTGCTGCTCATATTTTCTCCAATCCTACACATACTACACTGCAAAGGAGGTATTGACTATGTCTGATATTCATTCAACTATTACTGATCTTCCCCTTTCCTGCAAGTCTGCTGCTGAGCACATGGCAAGAGAACTGGAAAGGGAAGATATCTATGCCAATCTCACCCAATCCTGCTGCCAGAAAATTACAAATCTGGAACAGGATATTGCAGAAGAAACCGGCGAGAAAATTGCTCTTGTTGCTTATAAGCTTTAAAGCTTTTCTCTCCAGGGTATTCTCTTTCGTTTTTTCACAGATTCCCCGCATCTTCATATAATAATCATAACAACTTCTGTGTGAGGTCATTATGTCCTATTCTCGCATGAGAACGATGCAGCAGTCAACGGATACCGGCCTGCTGCGCATTAACGTGGAATCTGCTCTGCGAAATACGCCTGTAGAGAATGCCGTGGTCGACATTTCCTACTCCGGCGATCCTGAAAGCGTGATCGAAGAGGTGCGCACCGACAGCACCGGGCGCACGGATACCGTCGCCCTGGAGGCGCCACCGCTGGAGTACAGCCTGTCGCCCGGCGAGCAGCAGCCCTACTCCGAGTATACGTTTTCCGTATCGGCGGAGGGCTTTGAAACAATCACCGTCTCCGGTTCTGAAATCCTCTCCGGGCAGCTCTCCCTGCAGACAATCCGACTGCGCCCGATTGAGGAACGCGAAACGCCGGACGTGGTCGTCATCCCGGCGCATACGCTTTACGGAAACTATCCGCCCAAGATCGCCGAGGCGGAGGTAAAGCCTGTCAGTCAGACAGGTGAAATTGTCCTCTCCCGCGTGGTCGTCCCGGAATTTGTCGTCGTGCACGACGGCTCCCCGCGCGACACCACTGCAACAGATTATTATGTGCGTTACCGGGATTACATCAAGAACGTCGCCTCCAGCGAAATTTATTCTACCTGGCCGCGCGCGGCGCTGCAGGCAAATATTCTCGCGATCATGTCGTTTACGCTGAACCGTGTTTACACGGAGTGGTACCGCAACAAGGGCTTTAACTTTACCATCACCTCCTCCACCGCCTTCGACCACAAATGGATTTACGGACGAAATATTTTTGAGAGCATTTCTGAGGTGGTGGACGAAATTTTTGACGCCTACCTCTCGCGCCCGAATGTAAAGCAGCCGATCCTGACGCAGTATTGTGACGGAAACCGGGTTACCTGTCCAAACTGGATGAGTCAATGGGGTTCGAAGAATCTTGCCGATCAGGGATACTCCTCCATTGAGATCCTCCGCTACTACTACGGCGACTCTATTTATATTAATGCGGCAGAGGAAGTCGCCGGCGTTCCTTCCTCCTATCCGGGCTACGCTCTGCGCATCGGTTCCTCCGGGGACGCCGTGCGCCAGATCCAGGAGCAGCTCAACGCGATTTCCAACAATTATCCGCTGATTCCAAAGATCAGCGTGGACGGCATCTATGGACCGGCGACCGAAAATGCCGTGAAGGTGTTTCAGAGCGTCTTTAATCTGACGCAGGACGGCATTGTCGGACGGCGCACCTGGTACCGTATCCAGGATATCTACGTTGCCGTTACAAGAATCGCAGAACTTTACCCGTAAAATCATGCTCCGCACGTTCCGGGAATCCCCGCAGAATTATGTTTCTCCCGCAAGGGAAAAAGGCAGGCTCCTATCCGGAGAACCTGCCCTTCTTATGCTTATCTGCACCGCCGTATTCACAGTCCTGCCGCTGATGAAAAGATTCATCCGCGACATGCCGCAAAACATCCTATAATAGTCTTGTCACGTCATTATACATCACGACGACCATCAGCACCATCAGCGCCATCAGCCCAACAAAATGCACCATCGCCTCTTTGTCCGGATTGATCCGCCTGCCGCGGATCGCCTCCAGGATCAGGAACACCAGACGACCGCCGTCCAGCGCCGGGAGCGGCAGAAGATTCATCACGCCGAGCGTTGCCGACAGGAAGATCGCCATATTGAGCATATTCACTACGACAGCCATCATGCTGACCTTCGCGCTCTCGGTATAGGTTTCCCCAATCATGCTGACGACGCCCACCGGACCGGACAGGTCTTTGATCCCCGCTTTTCCGGTCACCAGCATCCGCACGCTCTCGATGGAAAGATCGATCCAGTAGCGCACCTCGCAGGCGCTGTATTTTATTACCTGCAGGACATTGCCCTTCACATAGACGCCGCTGATGCCGACGCCCATTCGGTAGTAGCCGTCCTCATCCGCCTCCGGGACAATATGCACCGTATTCTTCTCGCCGTCGCGCTCATACGTCAGTGTGACCGCTTCGCCCTGGTGCAGGGAAATGTAATTGCTGACCTCGCGCGCGAGATAGATGCGCTTACCGTTCATTTTCGTCACGACGTCGCCCTCAAGAAGCCCGGCTTCCTGCGCCGGAGAACCATCCTCCACGCTCCGTATCACTGCCGGATCAAATCCATACAGGCCGACAATGATCAACGACAAAAGAAACGCAAGTATAAAATTAAAGATCGGTCCCGCTGCGATCACGGAGATGCGCGCCCACACGGATTTGCTGCCGAACGAGCCTTCGCCGCTCTCCTCCTCGTCCTCGCCGAGCATCATGCAGGAGCCTCCGAACGGAAGAATTTTCAGGGAATAACGCGTGCCGTGCCACTCCTTACTCAGCAGCCGCGGTCCCATCCCAAGGGAAAACTCCACAACGGTCACGCCGTTTTTCTTCGCTAACAAAAAATGCCCAAATTCGTGAAATAAAATAATCAGACTGAATAGAATCAGCGCCCAGACAATATTCAAACTACCACCTGCTTTCAATCATCTCGTAAGTTGCCTGTTCCGCTTCCAGAATCTCCTCCACGGAAGGATTCTGCCGTATCTGGTGTGCCTCCATACATTCTGTGATGATCTCATAAATATCGGTAAAGCCGATCTCGCGGTGCAAAAACTTGCTGACCGCCTTTTCATTCGCCGCGTTAAATACCGTCGGCATGGAACCGCCTGCCCGCGCTGCGCGGTATGCCAGCGGAAGCCCCAGGAAGGTATCCGTGTCCGGCTCCTCAAAAGTGATCTGCGCGAGACGCGCAAAATCAAGCCGGTCGCCCGATAGAAATCTGCGCTCCGGGTAATAAAGCGCGTACTGAATCGGCAGCTTCATGTCCGGCGTGCCGAGCTGCGCGATGATCGCACCGTCCACAAACTCTACCATAGAGTGTATGACGCTCTGTGGTTGTACTACAACCTGGATCTGATCGAGATCCATGCCAAAGAGCCACCTTGCCTCCATCACCTCAAGTCCCTTATTGACCAGCGTGGCGGAATCAATGGTGATCTTCTGCCCCATGCTCCAGTTAGGATGCTTCAGGGCGTCCTCTACCCGGACATTTTTCAGCTCTTCTTTTTTGCGTCCGCGGAACGGTCCGCCGGACGCCGTGATCAGCAGCTTGTGGATCTGCTGCGGATTTTCTCCGTTTAGGGACTGGAAGATCGCGCTGTGCTCGCTGTCAACCGGCAGGATCCTTACGCCGCACTGCCTGGCCAGCGGCATGATGAGATGTCCGGCTGTCACCAGCGTTTCTTTGTTTGCAAGCGCAATATCCTTGCCTGCCCTGATTGCCGCAATGGTCGGGCGGATACCGATCATACCGACGATCGCTGTCACAACAATCTCCACCTCCGGCAGCGTGCAGACCTCTAAAAGTCCGTCCATCCCGGAAACGATCTTCACATCCAGATCACGCACCGCCGTCCGCAGCGCCTGCGCGTCCTTTTCCTCCCAGACCGCTGCAAGCCGCGGCTGAAATTCGCGGATCTGCGCCTCCAGAAGCTTTATGTTGCGCCCCGCTGACAGCGCGGCAATTTTTATATCCTTATTTGCTCTCGCTACCTCCAGCGTCTGTGTGCCGATGGAACCGGTAGCTCCCAGAACTGCAATTGTTTTCATAAATTTTCCTTTCTCATGTCCATTGGTTCCCTGGCTCAGATCATCAGATTCGACAAAAAGTAAATGATCGGCGCGGTAAAGATCACGCTGTCGAAGCGGTCGAGAATCCCGCCGTGTCCCGGGATCAGCGTCCCGTAATCCTTAATTTCATGATTTCGTTTGATAGCGGAAGCCGCCAGATCACCGACCATGGAGATCAGCGCACCTGCCGCGCAGATTACCGCGTAAGAGATCACCGGATTTTCCGCCTCCAGATGCGCGCCGACGATCGCCGCATAAATCGCGCCAAGGAGCGCTGCGCCAAGCACGCCGCCGACAGCGCCCTCGATTGATTTCTTCGGACTGAGGATCGGCGACATTTTATGCTTTCCGATCAGGATCCCCACACAGTATGCGCAGGTATCACAGCCCCACGAGCAGATGAAGATCAGCCACACAAGAAAGGCTCCGTCCTGCATCGTTCTTGTGAGATAAATATAGGAAAGCATCACACACACATAAACGATGCCGAAAAACGACGCCATCACCTGCTCCGACCGGTACTTCGGGAAAGCGAACACATAGACGGCAAGCACCGCCGCCATCGCAAATACCAGATAAATGGTACTGTACTCCTCCAGTCCCAGAAGCAGCAGCACATAGTAAAGCGCCGCCGCAACAAAGCCTGTTATCGCAAGCCCTTTGCTGTCTTTTTTCCACACGCCGACCGCACGGTACAGCTCCCCGAGTCCAATGAGGGAGACAGCCAGCGCTGTCCCCCACAAAACGTAGCCCCCGGGGATAATCGTGAGCAGTGCAACTGCCATAATAATGATACTGCTTCTTAATCTAACTGCAAACATGATCATTCCCTCTTTTATCACTTGTCCAGGACGCCGCCGTAGCGCCGTTCCCTTTGGTTGTATTTTTCGATCGCCTGCCAGAGGTTTTCCTTCGTAAACGCCGGCCATGGAATATCGGTAAAATAAAACTCACTGTATGCAAGCTGCCACATCAGATAGTTTGACAGGCGCAGCTCGCCGCTGGTGCGGATGAGAAGGTCGGGATCCGGCACATTGCGGGTATCGAGATACCCGGAAAACAGCTCCTCCGTGATATCCTCCGGCTTTAGCTTTCCGTCCACGCAGTCCGCGGATACTCTGCGGATCGCGCGCACGATCTCATCCCTGCTTCCGTAATTAATCGCAATCTGGAAATTAAGCCCTGTGTTGTTCTTCGAGCTTTCCACAAGATTGCGCAGGCTCTCCTGCAGATCCTCGGCAAGCGCCGTCGGGTCGCCAAGCACACGTACCTTCATATTATTTTTCTGCGCAGTTTTGATACAGGTTTTCGTATAGCTGCGGAACAGCCGCATCAGACCGTCCACCTCGTCTTTGGAACGCTTCCAGTTTTCCGTGGAAAACAGGTAGACCGTGAGATACTTAATGCCAATGTTCCAGGCATCCTCACAGATGACCTCCAGATTCTTCGCACCCCTGGAGTGTCCGTAATTGCGCGGCATTCCCTTGCTTTTTGCCCACCGCCCGTTGCCATCCAGAATGATCGCAACGTGACGCGGGATCGTAAGCTCGCTTCTTTCCATCGCCCTATACCGTCATGATCTCTTTCGATTTTTCCTCTACCGCAGCGTCAATATCCTTGATGTATTTGTCGGTGAGCTTCTGCGCAGCAGTCTCCAGCTCCTTGATCGTATCCTCTGATACTTCCGTGCCCTTCAGCTTCTTGAAGGCATCGTTTGCATCGCGGCGGATATTGCGGACCGCAACCTTTGCGCCCTCGCCTTTTTTCTTGACTTCCTTCACCAGATCCTTTCTGCGCTCCTCAGTGAGCTCCGGGAATACAAGGCGGATCACCTTGCCGTCGTTCGTCGGGTTGATGCCAAGGTCTGAGGTCTGGATCGCCTTTGTGATCGCTTTCAGCATACTGGAATCCCACGGCTGGATCTGGATCATGCGCGGCTCCGGTACATTTACATTGCCCACCTGCTGGATCGGCGTCGGGGTCCCGTAATAGTCAACCATAATGCGGTCAAGCACGTGCGGATTCGCACGGCCTGCGCGGATGGAGCCAAACTCCGAGAGCAGGTTGTTAAACGTCTTTGTCATTTTTTCGTCAAATACTTTCAATCTTTCATCCATGATTTCTTCCTCCTGGTTTTCTGTTTTATATGTCCGGTGTTTATATTACACCGTCACCTTCGTGCCGCTGAACTTACCGCTCACGGTATTTACGATGCTGTTTTCTTCGTTCAGACCGAACACCAGCATCGGCATCTTATTTTCCATGCAGAGAATGGAAGCCGCCAGGTCTACCACTCCAAGGCGCCGGTCGATCACATCCTGAATGGTGATCTCATCATATTTTTTCGCATCCGGATTGGACTTCGGATCGCTGTCGTAAACGCCGTCGATCGACTTGGCAAGCAGAATGACCTCCGCCTCGATCTCGACCGCACGCAGCACCGTGGTCGTGTCCGTCGAGAAATACGGATGTCCCGTGCCGCCCGCGAAAAACGTCACCATACCTTTTTCAAAGCACTCGTTTACCTTGTCCTTGGAAAACAGCTCCGTAAATGCGCCGCAGACAAACGGTGTGAAAATCTGTGTTTTCATGCCGACAGAACGAAAAATCTCCGATACATAGATACAGTTCATGACCGTAGCCAGCATACCGATCTGGTCCGCCTTTGTGCGGTCGATATTCTCACTGGAACGTCCCCGCCAGAAATTTCCGCCGCCGATCACGACGCCCACCTCTGTGCCGGCATCCACCAGCTGTTTTACCTGCTTCGCCACGCCGACGACCGTCGGCTCGTCAAAGCCTGTGTGTTTCTCCCCTGCAAGCGCCTCGCCGCTTAACTTCAATAATACACGTTTCATACTGTACACTCCGTTTCAATATCTTTTGCGGACGGCAGTATGCCATCCATTTGCAACAGTATAACATACTTTACAAAGATTTAATACACTTTTTTTTCAAACCATGGTAAACTGTTAAAAGATATCAGAAAGAAAGGGATACACAAATGAATATTGATGACAAAAAGACAGCGCTGGACGACGATTCGCTCCTCTACCAGAAGCGCGACGATTCGCTGAAGAAGAAGGATACTTCCAATTTAAGCCGCTCGCAGAAGGCAGGTTATTTCAAAGATTACTACCTGCGGACGGTCATCGTTGTCATCATTGCGGTTATCGCGGTCGCCTCGCTGGTGTATACGATGTTTTTTCGCCACCAGACCACGATCCTGTCCGTCGCCTTTATCAATGAGGCTTGGCTGGTGGACAACACCGGGCTGGACGACGCTCTGCGCGAATACTATGAACTGACAAGCGACGATGAGCTGCTCGACTGTTCAAACTACAGCCTTGACGAATACGGCGATCAGATGAAGCTCACTACCTTGATCGCTGCGCAGGCCGTCGACATTCTGGTCTGCCCGGAAGATCAGTTTAATGAGTATTCCGAACATGGTTATCTCGCCGACCTCTCCGAGCTGCTTCCTGCGGATCTGTACGGCCAGTTTGCAGATCAGATCATGGAATCCAGTGAGATAGAGACCGATGATGACGGCACCGTTCTGAATACCCTTCCCGCCGCCCCGCACGGCATCGACATTTCTGACAATGCCGTCTACCAGGCATACGGCGGTATGGGCGAAAAAGCAATCCTCTGCGTGCTCACAAACACCGAGCGCACAGACAACGTTATCCGTTTTCTGGAGTATCTGCTTTCCCCGGCTTCTGCGGAAGCTGCGCAAGCAGAATAGCCGCAAACATCAGCACACAGCCAAGCACCTCTCTTGACGACAGGTTCTGGTGCAGGATCACCATGCCTGCCAGCACAGAGATCACCGATTCAAGACTGAGTATAAGGGATGCAACCGTCGGGTTCATCCCTTTTTGTCCGATGATCTGCAGGGTGTAGGCAACGCCGCAGGACAGCACGCCCGCATAGAGGATCGGCTGCCAGGCCGCCAGAAGCTGACCTAATTGCGGCTTTTCAAACAAAAACATCGGCACCGCACAGATGATGCCGCTGACAAAAAACTGGATGCAGGACATCGTAACCCCATCCACCAGCGGCGAAAAGTGGTCGATCACCATAATATGTACGGCAAACAGCAGCGCGCCGAAAAATACCAGCACATCTCCCCTGCCGATCG
The DNA here is from genome assembly GCF_047017445.1 of Marvinbryantia sp. Lineage (NCBI taxonomy): Bacteria > Bacillati > Bacillota > Clostridia > Lachnospirales > Lachnospiraceae > Marvinbryantia > Marvinbryantia sp. The sequence goes on from NZ_JBKXTT010000006.1 coordinate 211,724, forward strand.
TCAGCTCTTCGTTGATACACAGAAAATACAGACCTGCAAGCGCGAGCAGCACACCGATCCACACGGAAATCCCGCATTTTTTCCCGAAAAATATGCCAATGATCGGCACGATCACAATATAGAAAGCGGTGATAAAGCCTGCCTTTCCCACCGTTGTATAGGCAATTCCGATCTGCTGCAGAGAGCTTGCCGCACACAGGGCTATCCCGCAGCAGACGCCTCCAAGGATCAGATTTCTTTTCGCCCTTGCAGGATCCTCCGGTTTCTTTTCCGACGGATTGATCTTTTTCAGCAGCGCAATGCAGGGCAGCAGCACAATTCCGCCTATCAAAGAGCGCACCGCATTAAACGTAAACGGTCCCACATAATCCATGCCAACGCTCTGCGCCACAAACGCCACGCCCCAGATCAGCGCCGTCAGCAGCAGAATCAAGGAATTTCTGATTTGTAAATTTTTCATAATGTCACATCCTGTCCTTCATTTTCCTCCTCCGTCCCGCTTTTGCAGATCCGGAGTTTTTCCTGCTCTATTTTATAAGACATTCCTTGAAAAGTCTACCTGTTTTTGCTATCATAACTAAAAGAATATATAAGGGGATTTAAGAATAAGATGAGTAAACAGACATTCGCATCGGATACCAGAAAACGCAGCCCAAAGGAATGGGTACAGGGGCTTGCAACCCTCTTCATCGGACTGACCATTGCCCATCTGGGCGTCAGCCTGTTCCTGCTTTCCGAGCTTGGATCGGATACCTTTACCGTAATGATCCAGGGCATTTCCCTTACAGTCGGTCTGAGCATAGGCACGGTACACGTCATTGCACTGATCCTTCTGATGATTATTATGCTCCTGACCACCAAAGGCTATGTCAAGCCAGGTACTGTTGTCTGCGCATTTTGCGGAGGCTGGATTATCGATTTCTTTTTGTGGCTGTTTAAAGGCAGCGTCACCGCTGCTTCCCCGATGTGGCTGCGCCTGCTTGTTATGCTGGCGGGATGCATCATCCTGAGCCTGGGGATGTCCATAGTTATCGAAAGTAACAGTGGTACCGGCCCGAATGATCTGATTGCTATTATACTGACAGATAAACTAAATGAAAAGACAAACGTTCAGTTCCAGTTTGTCCGCATTGCCTGTGATGTGTTTTTCGTAGTGCTCGGCTTCCTGCTGGGAGGAAAATTCGGTATTGGAACTATCGCAGCAGCCCTCTTTATTGGTCCCGCCGTGCAGTTCTTCCTGCCAAAAAGCCGTGCAATTATCCATCGGTTCTTTCCGACGCTCTGAGTGATTTCCGGAATGATTTTTGCATCTCTTTCCGGTGGACATTAAAGACCTACAGGACCTGCCACCGGCAGCTCTCTTCGGATGCATGGCAACATAAAAATCCCTGCATTTCAGACAATGCGTCTGCCGTGCAGGGATTTTTGAATCATCTATTAACCTCTGATTTCTGCTGCAAGTGCAACTGCTTCTTTGGTCATCTCACGGATCTTGTCGAACTCACCGGCTTTGATGAGATCGCCCTTTACCATCCAGCTTCCGCCGCAGCAGAGGATCTTGTCGCACTCCAGATAGCTGCGCAGATTCTTTGTGCTGATGCCGCCGGTCGGCATGAATTTTACCATCGTATACGGTGCAGCCATTGCCTTGATCATCGCAACGCCGCCTGCCTGCTCTGCCGGGAAAAATTTCACAACCTTCAGACCACGCTTTACAGCCTGCGCCACCTCAGACGGCGTGATGCATCCCGGGAATACCGGAATTTCCTTGCTGATGCAGTAGTCAACGATCTCCGGATCGAAGCCCGGGCTGACAATAAATTTCGCGCCAGCTCCCACTGCACGGTCTACCTGGTCGATCGTCAGAACCGTGCCTGCGCCTACCAGCATGTCCGGATACTTTTCCGCCATCAGACGGATGGATTCCTCTGCGGCATCCGTGCGGAAGGTCACCTCTGCGCACGGCAGACCGCCCTCAACCAGCGCCTCAGCCAGCGGCAGCGCGTCCTTTGCGTCATTCAGCACGACTACCGGCACAACGCCAACCTCTTTGAATTGCTCTTCCATAGATTTCATGATAATTCCCTCCCTGTAATTTTCATTTAAAAATGATGCCCTGAACTTCCAAGTCACGCTTCCCCACGCCAGCGCGAAATACATGACTTTTTGTCCCTGGCATCATTATATCAGATTATTCTGCGTCTGTCAGCACAAGTTTATGTATAATTTGCGCCAAAACTACGCCAATACACGCTTCATTACTTCGTAGGTTCCGTCTTTTTCGATCTGCTCCAGATAATCTGCAACCGCCGCCTCAAAGCCCGCGATCTCGCTCAAATCCTCTCCCCAGAAAGCGGTGTTCGTGCAGACTGCATATGCCAGCTCCTTTGCAGAATCATCCTTGTGCGCTGCATAGAATTCCAGAATATCTCTGTCGTCATGGATAACATATTCATTTTTCTCTCTACTTCCAACCAGACCTTCATCCGTCAGCTTCTGTCCATGGTAGAATGCGATATAGAACGCAAAGGAGGCTGTGATGCACTTCGGAAGGCTGCCGAATTTTGCAACATATCCTTTCAGGCTCGGCATCACGCGCGCTTTCCACTTAGAGGTGGAGTTCAGAGAGATCGACATCAGCGCATGGTCAACAAACGGGTTGTTGAAACGGTCTGTCACGGACGCCGCAAACTCCTTCAGCTCATCCTCCGGCAGCGTCAGCGTCGGGATAATCTCGTCGTAGATCGTCTTGTTCATAAAGCCGTTGATCACTTCGTCATTCATGCAGTCACGCACGATATCCTGTCCTGCAAGATAAGCGCCAAGCACCATGGAGGTGTGCGCGCCGTTCAGGATGCGGACCTTTCTCTGCTTGTACGGCTTGTGGTCGTCGCAGATGATGACCGGCAGCCCCGCCTCCTCAAACGGAAGCTCCTTCTTCATCCACTGCGGTCCCTCGATTACCCAGAGGCCAAACACCTCGCCGACATCCAGAAGGTTGTCCTGGTAGCCAAGCTCTTCGCAGATTGCCGCGGCGTCCGCTCTCGGATAGCCCGGAACGATACGGTCAACCAGCGTGGAGCAGAATACACATTCCTCTTTCAGCCAGCTCTTAAATTCCCCGCCAAGCTCCCACTGATCCGCATACAGATTTACACACTTCTCCAGCTCTTTTCCGTTGTTATCGATCAGCTCGCAGGAAAGGATGATGATGCCTTTGCCTTTTTCCTGTCCGAACTTCTGGAAGCGGCGGTACAGCCACTGCGTCAGCTTGCCCGGATAGCTTGCTGCCGGAACGTCGGTAAACTGGCAGGACGGATCGTACTGGATGCCTGCCTCGGTCGTGTTGCAGACTACAAAACGGATGTCTTCGCTCTCCGCATAGGCAAGCACTGCATCATATTCTTTGTACGGATTCAGACATTTGCTCACGCAGGAAATGATGCGGCGGTCGTCGATCTTCTGTCCGTTTTCATTTCCGCGCAGGATCAGCGTGTAAAGTCCCTCCTGCTCGTTGATCATATCTGCAAGCCCCGGAGCGATCGGCTGGCACAGAACCACCTTAGAGTTAAAGCCCGCCTTCTCATTCATCTTATCGATCCAACACTCTACAAACGCGCGCAGGAAATTTCCTTCGCCGAACTGAAGTACTCTCTCCGGAGCTTCCTTCAGCAGGTATCCGTCATAACCCATTTCTTCCAGTGTTGCATAGCTTAATTTTTTCATTATTCTCTATCCTTTCTTTATGATTATGAAAGTCTCACATCTCTCATCACAACGTCACGCCCTGCTTGAAAATTGCCATATCGTGGAAGCCCTTCTCCTCTGCTTTCACTTTCTTTCCGGAGGCAACCTCCATCACGTAATCAAAAAGCTGTTTTCCCATTTCGTCCAGGCTGGTGTCCTCCACCATCACGCCGCAGTTGAAGTCGATCCAGTTGTTTTTCTTCTGCGAAAGCCCGGTATTGGTGGAAATCTTCACGGTCGGAACAGGCGATGCGAACGGCGTCCCGCGCCCGGTGGTAAACAGTACAATATGCGCGCCGCTCGCCGCCAGCGCCGTGGAAGCCACCAGGTCGTTACCCGGTGCGCTCAGAAGATTTAAGCCCTTCTCGCTCACCGGCTCGCCGTATTTCAGTACGCCGCGCACAGCCGCGCTTCCGGATTTCTGCGTACATCCCAGTGATTTATCCTCCAGAGTCGTGATACCGCCCTTTTTATTTCCCGGCGACGGATTCTCGTAGATCGTCTGATTATGGGAAGTAAAATAATTCTTAAAATCGTTGATCAGATCAACGGTCTTTTCAAATAACTCCGGCGTCTCGCAGCGGTTCATCAGAAGCGTCTCCGCTCCGAACATCTCCGGCACCTCGGTCAGGATCGTCGTGCCGCCCTTGGAGATCAGAATATCGGAGAAACGTCCCACTGCCGGGTTTGCCGTGATCCCGGAAAGCCCGTCGGAGCCCCCGCACTTCATCCCGATGATCAGCTCGCTTGCCGGGATCGGTTCTCTCTGAAAGCTTCCCACATACGCCGCCAGTTCTTCAATCAGCTTCAATGCCTCTTCAATTTCATCCTCACACTCCTGTGCCACCAGGAATTTCACGCGTTTCTCGTCGTACTCCCCGATAAACTTCTTCAGCTCATCAATGTTGCTGTTCTCACAGCCAAGCCCGAGCACCAGCACGCCGCCCGCATTCGGATGATTCACAAAATCCGCCAGAATCCGCCGGGTATTGTCCTGGTCGTCGCCCATCTGGGAACAGCCGTAAGGGTGCGTAAAGGAAACAACCTCCTCCACGGAACCTCCGACATATTTCTGTGCCTGCTTCTCAATCGCCTCCGCCACGTTGTTTACACAGCCGACGGTCGGGATGATCCAGATCTCATTGCGGACGCCCACCCTGCCGTCCGGTCTGCGGTAGCCCTGGAAATAAGCCGCCTCCGTCTCCTCCAGCGTCGTATCCTGCTTGTCATACGTGTAGGTGAGCAGATCACCAAGTCCTGTTTTTACATTATGGATATGCACCCACGCCCCACACGGGATGTTCTCCTTTGCATTGCCGATGGAGCAGCCGTATTTTATCACAGGCGAACCTGCCGCGATATCCGTAAGGGCGAACTTATGTCCCTGCGGAATATCTTCCCGTAAAATAATGGTACTGCCATCGATCTCCGCTGTTTTCCCCTTCTCCAAAGGCTTCAGCGCCACCGCCACAACATCCTTCGGATGGATCCTAATATACTCTCTCATGACATTCCCCCAACTTCAAATTTTAGTAAACAGACTTACCAGACCGAAAGTACATATCTGCACACAGGTCTGCAAAAACAGGTTCATTATAAAAGCCTACTGCGGATCTGCAAAGTGAATAACGACCTTTAGCTTATTTGCCCCGAATCTGCTGAATTCCTCAAATGCCTCAGCCGCTTCATCAAGAGAATACTCCGAACGTTTTTCCGGTTCCATTGCTCCTTTGTTCATAACAATCTTCTCCAGATCTGCCCCACCATTTTTTACCAGATCGATCAGCTCCAGAAAATCTTTTTTCAGTGCGTTTCTGGAACCGAAAATATTCAGTTCCTTCTTCTGGATTACAGTAAAATCAAAATCCAGCTTCTGCCTGCCAACGCCAATCTGTACTACGCGCGCTCCATAGGCTGCCGCGTCGATACAGTTCTGGAAGGTGGACGGAAGTCCGACCGCCTCAATCGTCACGTCAAAGCCGTGGTGCCCGCCAGTCACTGCGTTTACCTTATCCATGAAGGTATCCGGGTCGTCGTTCAGGATCATACCTGCAAGTCCAAATGTCTCATATGCATATTTCAGCTTCGCCTCTGCAACGTCTGCGATATAAACCTCTCCGCCCTTTGCCTTCGCTGCGATCGCAGCCAGAACGCCGATGGTTCCCGCGCCAACTATCAGCACCTTATCGCCCGGCTGCACATTTGCTCTGGATACGCCGTGATAGCTGATGCAGAACGGTTCGATCAGCGCAAGCTGTCTTGGAGAAAGCCCCCTGCCATCGTAAATTCGCTCGACCGGCATAGTGATGTACTCCGAAAATACACCGTCCCTCTGCGCGCCAAGCGTCTCATTGGATTCACAGCAGTTGACAAGCCCGCGCTCACAGGAATAACAATGCTGACAATCGAAATAAGGATTTCCGGTAACTATCATCCCCGGTTTCAAGCCCCTGTCGTTCTCTCCGATTTCTACGATCTGCGCCGAAAATTCATGTCCCGGAATTCTCGGATAACCGGCGTACGCGAAGGTCCCGCGATAAGTCCCAAGATCGCTTCCGCAGATACCGCCGTAAAGAATCCTCAGAAGCGCTTCCCCCTCTTTTGGGGATGGCTTTGCGATTTCCACGATGCTCACATTCCCCGGTTCATGAATGAGAACCGCTTTCATTTTTTCTCCTGTTCTTCTTTCTGTTGTATACAACATATATCACCTCACTGTTTTTGTCAATAGGTTTTTCTTACTTTTATTTTATCTGTTTTCTTTTCTTATGTTTACTAAATTTTTCATTACCATTTCCTTTTTCGTGGTTCATGTTGTATACAACAACGGCACATGAATTTCAGTTGCCGTCCGTTATATTATCTGATATACTTAACGTATGCAGCACATGATTTTCCGGGTATCACGTCAACGGCAAAATCCTTTCGTCTATCCGGGAACCGTCTGATTTAAGAAAGCAGCAGGAGCAAACATGGGTAAAGAACCTTTAAAGCATCAGGCCTATCAGATCATTAAAGATAACATTGTAAACTGCGTTTATGCGCCGGGAACCGTTATTAACGAGGAGCGCATCCGCGCGGAAGTCTCTGCCAGCCGCACCCCTATCCGCGACGCCCTCAGTCGTCTGGAACAGGAAGGTCTTGTAAAAATCCTCCCCAAAAAGGGCGTTGAGATTTCCAGGATCACCGTCCACGATATTAACATGGTATATGAGGCGCGCAATCTGTTGGAACCCTATGTAGTGAAAAATTACGGGAACCGCATACCGCCGGAAACCTACATGCATTATTATCGCCTGTATTCGGATTATCTGAATAAGAAAATTCCGGTGTACTCCTATTCCGACATGGATGACAGCTTTCACCAGCTATTTATTGATGCCTGCGATAATTCCTATTTTATCAATCTATATTCCACGATCGGCAACCAGATCCGCCGTACCCGTATCCTCTCCGGTCAGACCTCCACGGATCGTCTGCACGAAACGATAGAGGAGCATATCGCGGTCGTAGAAGCCGCTCTGAAAAATGACTGGAAGGAAGCCGCCAGCGCCATGGTGCACCATCTCTCCAGATCCAAAACCGTTATGTTTGATTATATTCTCAAGGAAACAGAGGGCAGTGAATAAAACGCTCCCCTCTGTTTCCTTCTTTTTTATTTTATTATATACGAAATAGCTTCCACCTGTACAGATGGCAAATTACCTTTTTCCAATTCTGCCAAGCAGATACACGATCGCCATGATGATCAGCGCCACGGCGAAGATTCCTGCCATGCCCTTCCACATAATTTCCAGTGCAATCAATATATTATCCATTCAAACCACCCTTTCCTATCCCAAAAATCCCGTTACAAGGTTGATCACAAGACCGCCCGCCACAACCGAAGCGATCTGTCCGGAGACGTTCGCCCCCGCCGCATGCATCAGCAGCACATTTCCCGGATCCTCCTCCATCGCCATTTTCTGTACAACGCGCGAGGACATCGGGAATGCGGAGATGCCCGCGCCGCCGATCATCGGATTGATCTTTTCTTTCGTAAACAGATTCATAAATTTGGCAAGCAGGACGCCTCCGATCGTATCGGCTACAAAGGCGAACACGCCGATCACCAGGATCAGCAGCGTCTCGGCCGTGACAAAGCGCTCCGCCTTCATGCTGAAGGAAATCGTAATGCCGAGCAGCAGCGTGATCAGATTGGAAAGCGTATTCTGTGCTGTCTCTGACATCGTTCCAAGTACACCGCACTCGCGGATCAGATTTCCAAACATCAGAAATCCAACCAGCGCCACTGAGGACGGAGCCACCAGACCTACCACGATCGTCACTGCGATCGGAAAGATGATCCTAGTGAGTTTACTTACCGAAACCGGATTGTAATTCATGCGGATCTGCCGTTCTTTTTTCGTCGTCACCAGGCGAATCGCAAACGGCTGGATCACGGGGACAAGCGCCATGTAAGAATACGCCGCCACCGCGATCGCTCCAATGTAGTCCGATTTTAAAATCTGCGATACAAGAATGGATGTGGGACCGTCCGCCGCCCCGATAATACCGATGGAAGCGGCATCCTTTAAATCAAAGCCAAGTGCCACCGCAAGCAGTATCGCCGCAAAAATACCAAACTGCGCGCCGGCTCCAAACAGAAACATCTTCGGATTTGACAGCAGCGGTCCGAAGTCGATCATCGCCCCAATCCCGATAAATAAGAGAATCGGCATCGCCTCTGACGCCTCAATTCCCACCTCAAATAACCACTGAATGATTCCCTGCGTCTCGCCGACTCCCGGCAGCACCTGGTTCAGCACTCCGCTCGCCGGCAGATTCACCAGAATCGCGCCGAATCCCATCGGCAGCAGCAGCGCCGGCTCATAGCCCTTCTTCACTGCCAGCCAGATCAGCAGAGCGCCGATCCCGTACATGACGACCTGCTGCCAGGTCAGCATCTGGATTCCTTCCAATAAAAACTCCATCTTTTCCTCCTTCTTTCCGGTAGCGTACAGTTCCATTTTTCTTCGCCGTGCACCTCGTGCGCTCTGCGCACTCGGTCGCGGGCTTCGCCCTATTAAGCCATCGGCAGCTCCAGCCGTTTGCGTGCTTGCACGCACGGCCGCTGCCTCTCCCCCGCCTCTCTTCTTCGCCGTGCTCCTCGTGCGCTCTGCGCACTCGGTCGCGGGCTTCGCCCTATTGAGACACCGGCAGCTCCAGCCGTTTGCGTGCTAGCACGCACGGCCGGTTCTGCCGATGGCTTAGCACGGCTCATTGCTTTTGCGAAAATAAAAAAAGACTTTTACTGCAATTTCTCACAGTAAAAGTCTCGCTGTTTCAATCTTTGACGAATAACGCACGTTATTGTACTGACGACCAAAGATACATAGAACCTATGCCGCTACTCCCTTTTATATTATTTTTATACACCATGCAAACGGAAATGTCAACTGCGAGATTGCAAGAGCACAGAAGATCATTTTTGATTAATTTTATAATATTCTCATATTGTATCAAGAATCCATATCTGCCAACAGCCAAGCCATCCATCCCAGCCGTATTCTCCTTCGCGCGCCAGCCCGGATGCCATCCGCGGGTACTCCATGATGCGCATGAGATGCGAATAGGTAAAGCCCTCCAGCCCCACCCAGCTCCTTCTTTCATCTCTGTTGTCTCCTTTGCAGGGCAGTATCCATCTCCGCAACACACTACGGCGCCAGGCTAAAAACCCGGCGCCGCAATCTTCCCCTTACAAGCTGTAATCTATCTCCGCCGGAGCCTTTCCAGTCAGCTCGCGGCTGCGCGCATCCGGCTGGCTGACGCCCGCATAGATCGAAAAATGCGTTCCGTCCATGCGGCGCATGCCCGTTTCGTCCACCACCGTGAACGCCCGTGCGGATACCGGCATTTCCACCGTCACCGTCTCGCCCGCCTGCAGATGGACGCGCTTAAATGCCGCCAGCGCCGGATTCGGAACTGCATTGGCACTGTCCGTACATTTTACGTAAACCTGAAGCACCTCATCAGTAGCGGTCGTTACGGCGTTTTCCGCCGTCACCTCCAGCACCATTCCCCTGAAAGCAGAGCCGCTCTTAATCTGTGCATCCGTCACACGCACGTCCCCGTAGGTCAGCCCGAAGCCAAACGGATACTGCGCTTCATGCTCCATGTAGCGGTAGGTTCTGCCCTTCATGGAATAATCCTCAAACTCCGGAAGCGCCTCCAGTGTCTCATAAAAGGTTACCGGAAGCTTTCCGGAAGGAGATACCTCGCCGAACAGCAGCTTTGCGGCTGCGCTTCCACCCTGGCATCCCGGATACCAGAGCTGCAGGATCGCGTCAAAATGCTCGCGCGCATAGCTTAAATCCATATCGCTTCCACTCATCATGCAGAGCACCACCGGCTTTCCGGTCGCCGCCACAGCCTCCATCAGATCGCGCTGCCCCTTCGGAAGCAGAAGCGTTTCCTTGTCACCGGAAGCGTAGCTGTTTCCGGTATCGCCCTCTTCGCCCTCCAGCGTCTCGTCAAGTCCCACGCAGAGGATCACCACATCACTGTTATCTGCAACAATCTGCGCTTCCGTCAGGCGGTCGCCCGCAAAGGCAAGCTTCTCTGTGCGATCATCCGACAGCGCGCAGCCTGCGCTTGTCAGCACGCGCACCTCTTCTCCAAGATAGTCCTGCAGCCCCTGCTGGATAGTCTCATAGCGCGATGCCGTTCCGTGATAGTTTCCGATCAGCGCCGCCCGGCTGTCCGCGTTCGGCCCGATCACGCCCACCGTCCTGATTTTTTCTTTGTCAAGCGGCAGAAGCCCATCGTTTTTCAGAAGCACCGCACTCTCCAGCGCCGCCTTCTCCGCCAGCGCCAGATGCTCCTTCGATTCCACCTCCGTATACGGAATGCTGTCATACTCGCTGCCGTCAAACAGACCGAGCATAAACCTTGTCGTAAACAGGCGCACCGCCGCCGCCGTGATAGTCTCCTCGGATACCAGCCCGTCCCGGTAAGCGTGCAGAATATGCAGATATGTATTTCCGCAATTTAAATCGCAGCCGCTGTTGATTGCCATCGCCGCCGATTCCTTCGCCGTCGCCGTCAGCATATGGTGCTCGTGGAAATCGCGGATAGCCCAGCAGTCCGAAACAAAATGTCCCTCAAAGCCCCATTCTTCGCGGAGGATTTTCTGCAGCGCCGTGCTGGCACAGCACGCCTCGCCGTTCGTGCGGTTGTAGGCGCCCATGACCGCTTCCACATCCGCTTCCTTCACCAGCGCCTCAAACGCCGGAAGATATGTCTCCTCCATATCCTTTGCCGACGCCTCCGCATTGAACTCGTGGCGCACCGCCTCCGGTCCGGAATGCACCGCAAAATGCTTCGCGCACGCCGCCGCCTTCATCGTCTCGCCTTCGCCCTGCAGACCTTTTACAAATGCCACGCCGAGGCGGCTGGTGAGATACGGGTCCTCCCCGTACGTCTCATGACCGCGTCCCCAGCGCGGATCGCGGAAAATATTTACATTCGGGGACCAGAACGTCAGCCCCTTATAAATGTCACGGTCTTCCTTTGCTGCATAGGCATTGTATTTCGCACGTCCCTCCGTCGCAATCACATCAGCAATCTCACCGAGCAGCGCATCGTCAAAGGTTGCGCCAAGCCCGATCGCCTGCGGAAATACCGTTGCCTGTCCGGCTCTCGCCACGCCGTGAAGCGCCTCGTTCCACCAGTTATACGCCGGAATCCCAAGTCTCTTAATTGCCGGGGCGTCATAGCGGAGCTGACTCGCCTTTTCCTCCACTGTCATCTGCGCGACCAGCGCTTCCGCCCGTTTTCTTGCGTCTTCTCTTTTCATATTCTCCCGATGTTTCCTTTCTCTTTTCTTTCCCGGCTTTTTGCATCCCCGCAGCGCCAAAAGAGCCAGCTTATGTCACACAAAATATAAATCCTGCCTCCATTTTCTGCGCTGCCGCGATGCTGCGCCGTATGCCGGAACGTCTCCGAAGGCTTACGCCTTTCGATAGCTTACGTCCGGTCCCATATAAGAGGATTTTGGCTGCCTGTCCGGTGCATAGATCTGCAGGCGCTCCAGAACCACACCGGCTTCTCCGGCATAGAGCGTAATGGTATTGATGCCCTTTTTGAGCTGCACCGGCAGCTTCGCACAGTGCTCCTGATTAAGCACTGCCCGGCACCATTCCTCACACTCTGTATCGCCTCCGCGATAACCCTCTCCGATCAGCGCCAGCGCCTGTACCTCTCCGCTGTTTATGCGCACACCGGTCTGCAGAGAGCCGCCGTTTACCAACGGATTTGCCGGTGAAGTGCGTATTTCCAGGATATAGGTCTGTTCCTGCTCCGCCCAGATTTCATACATAAGCGCAGGAGCGCTGCCGTTCTCCCAGTCCGCTTTCCCGTAATCCGCCGTGGTCGGGCAAACCTTCATGCCGCTTCCGTACTTTCCGTAATCCGCCAGCCGCTCAAAGGATGCCCTGCCCTCTTTGTACACGCCTCCAAGCTTTACGGAAAAGTCCGCTGCGTTCGCTACGCAGAGACCGTCCTGCATCACATATGCTCCGAACGGTACCTTCGCCATGCTTTCGTTTCTGCACAAAATACGAAGCTGGACGGATTCCCGCTCAGTGCGGATATTGCAGGCAAACTCTGCCTCCTGTCCGACCGGAAGCTTCTCCCGCAGGAAGGTGATCTCCACCTCGTCAAGCAGCTCCGTGCTGCCCTCGCGCGCGGAAAATTCCAGGTAATCGCAGCTTTCCTCTATCTTCCATTCTACGCTTCCCGTACCGCCGTTGGCAATCTGTATCGTCACTTTTTCTTTTCCCGCATACCGGAAATCGTCGATCACAAGCGGAATCGGGAAATACTGGTTCGTGTAGCTTCCTGTGCCGTCCGCGCGCGACACCGTCAGACGAGGCTTTTTCGGAAGCGTCACCACATGCTGCACCGGGTAGCGCCAGTCCTCGTCGTTCCAGTTCACAAAGCCGATGTGCTCCTCCAGCTCCATGCCGCTCCATTTGCCGCCGTTAAACGTCCTCATGCGCTCCGCAAGCTTTGCATCCTTCTGTATGCACGCCTGCATTTTTTCGCCGTACACATTCGCGACCGCCCTGCCCTGTGAAGCATACAGGTGATTCATGCCCGAGAAAAGATGCATTTTCAAAAGATTTGCACTTCCCGCCGCCGGATAGTAGATCATACTGAAATAAGCTTTTTCCGCCGGTGTGCCGGTAAGCTCCGCAAGAAGCTGCTCCGTTTTCTGCTCCAGCTCTTCGCAGCGCTCCAGCATCCTTCTTCCCTCATTGTAGTGAGCGGGATGATAAATCGTATCATTCAGCGCCTCCGGACGCCGGTAGCTGTTCAGCCGCACCGATTCCTCCAGCACCCAGGTGATCTCCCGGCACTGCTCTTCAGAAGCATAAGCGCCGAACTGCTTCTGCACCCACTGCGCGGTGTATTCCCGCACCTTTTCGGAGGAACCGCCGCCCCAGGTTTCAAAATCATAGGCAAGCTCCATAAAATATCCCAGCGGATACTCCTGGAATTTTACGTCGCCCACATTCACGATCCAGAGATTTCGGACGCCGTACTCATACGCCTCGGTCATCTGCTCCCAGATCCGCACAAGCGGCGTGGAATTTACCCACTCGAAGGAGATCGGCGATCCGTGGTAATCCACATGGTAATACATGCCGAAGCCGCCCGGATGCTGCCGCTCCGACTCCTGCGGAAGCGCGCGCATATTACCAAAGTTATCCTCGCAGAACAAAAGCGTCACGTCTTCCAGCTCGTCAAAGCCGCGGATGCCGGCAATCCTGCCGTCCCCAAAGTAGTAGTCCTCCACCTCCTTGTAGATTGCAAAGAGCTGCGGTACCTTTTTCAGATCAGGGTTGACATGCTGTGCGAGCAGCTTTCGCTGGTTAATAATAATCTCCTTTAGCTGACGGACATTTTCCGCAATCGTCGCGTCGTCGCCGAGCAGCTTACTGTCGCGCTCGCCGCGCATTCCGACGGTCGGGAAAATCTGCTCGTCCTTCACGCGCGTCAGACCGTCCTCCCAGAATTTCAGCAGTCCCTCTTTATTTACATCATAATTCCATTCCGTTCCGTAGGGAGAATTTTCCCCCTTGAAAATGGAAAATTCCTCTCCGGAGCGCATACAGGGCTCGTGGTGCGACATGCCGATATAAATGCCGTATTCCGTCGCAAGCTGCATGGAAGCGATGCCCGGTCCGTCCAGAAGGAAGGATGAGGTCCACATTGCCGGCCAGAGATAGTTTCCCTTCATGCGCAGAAGATACTCAAACACATGGTCATACATCTCCGCCGTAAAACCGTTGTAATGCGAAAACGTCCATTTCCCGAAGCAGGGCCACTCGTCGTTGATGAAAAAGCCGCGGAATTTTACTGACGGCTCCTTCGAGATACCGCCGGAAACCATTTTCACCAGATGTCCGTCAGACGCCTTTTCCCCCGTCCGCTCATCGGTCAGAAGCGCGCTTTCCCACACAGGCGGCGTGACGTCTCCCCAGAATCCGAGCGCTGTCACCCCAAGCAGCTCGGAAAGATGGAACATGCCGTAGATCGTGCCGGTGCGGTCACTGCCCACGATCACCAGCGCGCTCTCCACGCCCTCCATCGGATGTTCCGCAAGGTAAAAACCGTAGCTCTCCCATCTGCCGGAGAGCGTTTTCAGCTCCGGTATTTTTTCCGCGAGAGCGTCCGCCAGCGTTCCTTCCCCAAGCGTCGCCGCCAGAACAGCCTGCCCGCAGTCTCCGTTTGCATCCGTCTGCACGGATGCTCCCGTCGTCCTTTCAATATCCTTTGCAACCTTCTCCCGGATTCTGCACAGACCTTCTCCCGCCTGCTCATCCAGAATCATATTAATCGTCGTATCCTTACTGAATTTTATATAAGCCATAATATTCTCCAAAGAATTTTTTGTGATAAGCTAATAACGCATTTACATGAGATACAAGAGGCTGCCGCAGTCTCCCGCGGCAGCCCCTGCTTTAATGGCTCAGCATCCTACTGCTATTGCTTAGTATCCAAGCACATCCTTTGTATCATTGAAAATTTCATTAACCATCTCTACGTACTTAGATGCTTTCAGATTGTCCATACACTCTGTTACATAAGCATCCCAGTCTGCATCGAGGTCCTTCTTGCCGGTGATGAACTCCAGCGCGGAGGTATTTACATAATCCATCAGCGGAACCTTGATAAGGTTCAGGTCTTCCTTCTGAAGCTCGTCTGCCAGTACCGGCGGCATAAGCTGTACCGGTT
The DNA here is from genome assembly GCF_047017445.1 of Marvinbryantia sp. Classification (NCBI taxonomy): domain Bacteria; kingdom Bacillati; phylum Bacillota; class Clostridia; order Lachnospirales; family Lachnospiraceae; genus Marvinbryantia; species Marvinbryantia sp. The sequence goes on from NZ_JBKXTT010000006.1 coordinate 226,754, forward strand.
CCTTATTTGCATTGATTCTCTCGTTCCACTCTTTTTCACCCTCGGTAAACTTGGAGAGCTGGATGAAGGTATTTCCGCCGTATGCAAATACACCGCCGCCAAAGCCATAGTCTACGTTGAGCTGCTTCTCTGCGCCTGCATTGAAGCCGTTGTAGTAAATGTCCTCATTGAGTACGATATTTCCGTCAGCATCCTTTGTATAGGTCTCGCCCTCAACGCCCCACTGGCTCAGCTCGTGACCTTCATCGGAGTACCACAGCCAGTCGATGAAGCGAAGCATCTTGATGAATTCTTCTTCGCCCAGCTCATTCAGCGCGTTTGTGCTGATCATAATACCGTTCTCCAGACGTCCTGCGCCGCTGGAAACCTTCACATTGCCTGCCGGACCTGACGGTGTGGTCATGAAGTACAGCTCTGCGCCTTCATCTGTTACCTTGTTGTTCGCAATGATATCAGACAGGATCTGATAGTTGGATGCCAGCACATAGGAGTCGCCGCGGAAGAATTTCGCCTGTGCCTGTGTGGAATCCTGTGTAAAGGTTTCCGGATCCAGGATACCTTCCTCATACAGCTTGTGGAAGTATGTCAGGAACTCTTTGTACTCTTCTGTTGTATCTGCGAAATAGAATTCGTTGGTGTCAAAGTTGAATTTTGTACCGTCCTTCAGTCCCCAGTCGCCGCCGTCCTGGGAGTTACCAGCCGTTACATTATAGGTAATTGCCGCGATGTTCATTGTGCAGCCAAACTGGAACTGGTCGGACCAGATGTTGTCTTTTCCGGTGTATTCCTGCACCAGCTTCAGCGCCTCATAGAAATCTTCCCATGTCCAGGTCGGCTCTGTGCTCATGTCAACGCCTGCCGCCTCGAAGATATCCTTGCGGATGATGAGAGAGTAGCCGCCTGCCACTTCTTCCCACATACCCGGAAGACGGTAATATTTACCATCGGCTGCGTAAATCTGCTTCAGGTCCTCTTCCATGCCCCACTCCTCTACCTGCTTGGAGTAGTTCGGCATATACTGTACCCAGTCGCTGATCGCAACGACCTGACCGCTGTCCTCGTAGGGTGAAGAATCATAGATCTTCGGAATGATGTACGGAGCGCTTCCGCTGTTTACCATAGCGGATACCTTATCGTTGTAGTCTGTTCTTGCTACGGAAGTAAGGTCGAAGGTAACGTTCGTTCTCTCCTCGATCGCGCTCCAGAGACGCCAGTTCTCATCCAGCGGATAGTTCTCATGATCAGAGAACATCATGGTATACGTTACCGGTTCGTCGGAATGGAAGGTCGTGTCCACACCGTAGGTGTAGCCCTCCGCCTCCTCTGCGGATGCCGTTACGCATCCCACTGCGCCAACCATAGCTGCCGCCATTGTCAGTGCCATTAATTTTTTGTTCATACTTCTTTCCTCCTTGTTTTATTTATAAAAGCATCTCTGTGCTTTGTATAACATGTTTAACCTTTTACCGCACCCATCGTCATACCCTGTACAAAGTATTTCTGTACAAACGGATATACGCAGATGATCGGCAGAGATGTCAGTACCATTGTTGCGGATTTCAGCGTTGCCTGCACGCTGCTTGCCTCTCCGCTGGAACCGATGTCCACATTGTTTGCGCCCTCTACGAGTTGGCGTACCCACAGCGAGATTGGCTTCAGGGCATCGTCGTCTAAGTAAAGGAACGGACCGAACCATTCATTCCACAGACCAACCAGATAAAACAGCGTCATCGTTGCCAGGATCGGCTTGGAGAGCGGCAGGATGATCTTTATAAAGATTCCGTAAACGCCCATGCCGTCGATGGAGGCAGCCTCCTCCAGCTCCTCCGGAAGTCCGGCGAAGAAGGATTTCATAAGCAGCAGGTTGAAGGTGCTGATCGCGCCCGGAAGCACTACCGCCCAGATGGTGTTGCCAAGATGCAGCCACTGTGTAACAAGAATATAGTTCGGGATCAGACCGCCGGTGAAATACATCGTAAATACAACGAACGGTGTGAAAAACTTATTCAGGCGAAGCTTTGATTTCGAAAGCGGGTAGGCGAGCAGCGCCGTTCCGAATACCGAAATTGCCGTACCGATCACGGAATATATGATGGTGTTTCCGTAGTAACGGAAGAACCGGTTGTCGCTGAGCAGATATTTGTAAGTGGCGGTCGTAAATCCTACCGGGAGAAAGGTAACCTCTCCGGCGGCAACTGCCGTGTCACTGCTGAAGGACTGCGCTACCAGATATATGAACGGATATAAGGTAGCAAACACGACCAGAATCATGATGATGGTATTAATCACCTGGAATACGCGGTATCCCGTTGAAACCTTGATTTTTGAATTTTCCATCTGTCCTTTCTCCCTTCTACCACAGTGATGTTTCTGTCAGCTTCTTTGACAGATAGTTCGCCGATGTTACCAGCACCAGACCAATAACTGCGGAGAACAGGCCAACCGCCGACGCATAGCTGAAGTTTCCTCCCGAAATACCCATGCGGTATACCAGTGTATCGATGATGTCCGCGCGGGACTGTGTGAGCGGGTTGTACAAAAGCAGGATCTTCTGCATGTTGCTCGCGGTAATGATGTTTCCGATATCCATAATGAGCAGCGTCATGATCGTCGGAAGGATGCCCGGAATTGTTACATGGATGGTCTGCTGGAACCGGTTTGCGCCGTCCATTTCCGCCGCCTCATAAAGACCCGGGTCGATGTTTGTCATCGCCGTAAGGTAGAGGATCGTGCCCCATCCCAACGCCTGCCAGATGCCGGACCCTATGTACACGGTATCGAACCATGCCGGTTCTGACATAAATGCGATCTTGTCCAGTCCAAGGGACGCCAGCAGCGTGTTGATCGGACCGGTGGAGGAAAGAAGCTCTTTTACCATACCGCAGACAACTACCAGAGAAATAAAGTGCGGCAGGTAGGAAATCGTCTGCACGATCTTCTTCCACCATTTTGTTCTGATTTCATTGATTAACAGTGCGAAAATCAATGTTGCCGGAAAACGTACAAGCAGATATCCGATACTTAAGCGAAGGGTGTTCCAGAATGCCTGCCAGAAGTTGCTGTCTGTCAGGAACTGTTCAAAGTAACGGAATCCAACCCATCTTTCACCGAAGATGTTCGGTCCGCCTTTATAGCGGCGGAAGGCTATGATATTTCCAAGCATCGGGATGTACTTGAAAATAACGTAGTACAGAATCGGAAGAATCAGAAACGTATAAAGCTTCCAATTCTTTTTCACATGGCGAAGCAGCGATTCGTCATGCTTAAGCTTTTCTTTTTTTGCTTTCGTTTGTGCCATTTTGCTACATCACTCTCCTTTTTTTCTCTTTCAGCCCTTCTTTTTTCGTCGTGTTGCACATTTTCCGCTTTTGGTGGGTTCATTATATGTCAAATTCATGCTCTTTGCATCAAATATATTGCTTTTCGTTGCGCATATATTGCTCCTATTTTGTCTCTTTCCTATCCGTATTGTGCATCAATCACAAAATTTTTGCTCTATTTTTGTGCAAAAAGCACTTTTCCCACCCGACAGCATCGGATGGGAAAAAGCAAAATCAGCGTTATTTGGTTATTTTTTAAACTTCATCCATTCAAAGTCAAAACAGCTTCCGGGAAGGAATACAAATCGTACAGTCTGCTTTCCGCAAATATTGTCAAGGGCAAAGGTCTGCACCGGTTCGCCCTGCACAAATTCCAGCATCCGCGTCTCCTCCCCCGCTTCCGAGGAAAAGCGCAGGACAATGGTATTTTTCTCATGCGGCGTACTTCCGCAGATGGTGATTCCGGCGGTTCCCCCCTGTCCAAAATCCAGATCGTGGAATTCCAGAGTTACGTTGTTGCCGATTTCACGCACCTGCCCGTCCGCCACGGTAAAGCTGTCGCCGTAAATCTGATCACACTGTACTGCCGCCAGCTTTTCGAAGGCGCGGTTTTTCTTCACAAAGGAAAAGCCCTTCAGATGAATTTTTTTCTGCAGCACGAAGCAAATACTGGTGACACCGCGCAGCCATTTGTTTAAGCGGTAGGTTTCCTCCTGGTAGGTGTTCCAGATGGACGGCTTCTGGTAGATGACGTCCGCGATCAGCTCCGCCCCCGGCTCTCCCGGCATTCCCTCGTAAATCTTAATTTCATAAGGCTCATCGGAGAGTGCGAAAATCGGCAGGCAGATCTCGTCGGAGCCTTCAAAGCCAAAATCCAGCTCGCGGTAGCCCACCTGCGTCTCGCCGTCGCGCGCGGTAGCGACACCGTGTTCGTTGCCGTTTCCGGCCTCCCCTTTGCTGTAGTCGTAAAGACCGCCGCTCACAAACGAATAGGGATCGCGGAACGCTTTTCCAAGCCCGCTAACTGTAAATTCTATCTGGGAGATAATGCGCACCTTCCCCGTTCCGCAGCGCGACATGCAGCGCAGGCGGAAGCTTCCGTCGCTCTTCGCGCGCACATGCGCCGTCTTTCCGTCCGCCTGCAGCTCGGCGAGCGGCGACGGAATGCCTGCATCGTCCACGATCCTCCAGATTACTTCCTGGTCGTCAGCATTTTCCGGGCAGATCTGTGCCGTCACCGCCGTCTCCGGGATTTCCGTGGAAAGCAGATTGCCTGCGCTGCTCGTCAGGCGGATATTACGCACAGGGATCCCGGCGGCTTTTCGGCCGGCAGCCCATGTTTTTTCTGCTCCGCTTTCCGATTTCAGGCAAGCGCCTGCCAGATCCCCGGCCGTCGTTTGCTGCTTCGCAATGTTTTCGCGCGCCGGGATTTCTGCAAGATATGCTTCCGGGGCGATCCCTGGTACCACAACGCCCTCCTTTACCAGAACAGTAAGACTGGCCTCCGGCAATCCCGGCGAGGACACCTGCACGCGCATCTCGCCTGCCTGTGTGCCTGCCTTCACGACCGCCAGCAGCTTTCCGCCAAACAGTCTGCGGCAGCCCATCTTGTAGCCGTCCGTCTCCGTGCTGTCGCCGTTGTCGCAGCCGACCAGCGCCCCGGCGCCCGTCACCGTTACCTGCACGCGGTTATTGGCATTTTCCACCGGATAACCGTCCGCGTCCGTCATGGAAATCTGCAGAAACAAGAGGGCATGCCCGTCTGCCCGCAGCGTCTCTTTCTCCGGTGTCAGCACAATGTTCGCCGCCTCCCCAAAGGAGTGGTGCGCATCTTCCGCCAGAACGTTTCCGTTTTCATCGCGGGCGATTGCCCGGATTTCCCCTTTTTCGTAAGGAACCTGCCAGTTGCCGGAGAGCGTCGTCCCGTGCGCGTGATCGATCTCGCAGACGCCGCAGCTCCTTCCGTTCAGAAACAGCTCCACCTTCGGAGCGTTGGTGTACGCGCGCACATCCACAAGCTGTCCCTCGTTGAAATCCCAGTACGGGAACAGGTGCACCATCGGCTTCGCGTCTGCACCGGACCACTCCGCCTGATAGAGATAGTACGGATCCTTCGGAAATCCCGCCGTATCGATCTGCCCGAAGTAGGAATTGCGGGTGTGATACGGCGTCGGCTCGCCGATATAATCAAAGCCGCTCCACAAAAACTGCCCGCAGGAATACGCGCGGTCACGCTCCGCGATCACGCACGCCTCCGCCGATTTTGCACCCCAGCTCGTCGTGGAATTGCCAAGCGCCGAGCACTGCTCATCGTCGTCCGCAAGCACGAACTTTTTGTAGGGGAAATGGTAAATTCCACGGCTCTGCACCACCGAAGAGGTCTCGCTTCCGTAGATGATCCAGTCGGGGTGCTGCGCGTGATGGCTATCGTAATATTTTTCCCCGTAGTTGTAACCGATCAGCTTAATGACGTCCGCACATTTCTGCGTATTCTCCCACGGCATATAGTTTGAAGCAAGCGTGGTCGGCGCATTCTGCCTCGGATCGTGCTTTTTCACTTCCGCCATCAGCGTTTCCATCCACTTCTTTCCCCGTTCCCCGGCGTGGGTGTCGTGGATCTCGTTTCCAACGCACCACATAATCACGCTCGGATGGTTGCGATCACGGCGGATCCAGCTTGCCACATCGCGCTCGTACCATTCCGGGAAAAAGCGCCCATAATCATACGGCGTCTTAGAGGATTCCCACATGTCGAACGCCTCGGAAATCACCAGAAGCCCCATCTCATCCGCCAGCTCCATCGCTTCCTTCGCCGGCATGTTGTGCGCAAAGCGCACGGCATTTGCGCCCATCTCTTTGATGATCGCAAATTTCCGGCGCATCGCCTGCTCATGGAAAGCCGCTCCCAGACAGCCCAGGTCGTGGTGCTCGCAGACACCATTCAGCTTCAAATGCCTGCCGTTGAGAAAAAATCCCCCGTCCGGCCGGTAGGCGATCGTGCGGAAGCCTACCCGCTGCTCCTCCGTCTGCAGAAGCTTCTCTCCCTTAAAGAGGCTCACGCGCAGAATATAGAGATTCGGGTTTTCCACATCCCAGAGCTTTGGCTGCTCCGCCAGCAGGCGGACGCTGTGAACCGAGACGCCAGTCTGTCCCTCCTTCGGTTGAATGCTCCATGTGCCCTGCCGCACCGGGAACGCGGCGCCGGATACATCCAGAAGCTCCGCCGTCACGGTAAGACCGCTGCCAAAAGCCTCCACGTCAAGGTCGATGTTCCAGATGGCAGTTTTTTCTGCGCTTTCAGGGTCGTTTCCTGCCGCCATCTCCTGCGATCGGTCGCAGTCGTTTCCTGTCGCTTCTGATCCGGCACAGGCAATGCAGACCGCGCCGTCCTCCGGCTCGGCATGAAAATAGATCCCATCAGACACAAGATGCTCCTGCGGCAGCTTTTTCAGCCACACATTGCGGTAAATACCCGCACCGGAGTACCAGCGGCTGTTGGGCGCCTGGAAATCCACCGAAACCCAGATTTCATTTTCTCCATTTTTCAAAAGCGGCGTAATATCCAGCTCAAATGCGGTATAGCCGTACTTCCACTCACCCGCCTGCACGCCGTTCACATAAACACGGCTGTCCATGTAGATGCCGTCGAAGCGCAAAAACACAAATCTCTGCTCCTCTTTTTCTATCGTAAAACGCTTGCGGTACCAGCCGGTACTGTCCTCATAAAGATGATCCGTGTCATAGATCAGCCAGTCATGCGGCAGTCCAACCGGTGAAAACGCCTGCTCCCGCTCCTTCATTTCCGAAAGTGTCGTGTGCAGAGGCTGCCTGCTAAATTCCCATCCATCATTAAACAGCATCATCCATCTTCTCCTTTTGCTCATTTAAGAATCATTTCATTTTACTGTATAAAATTTGTCAGCTATGTTGCGCGCCAGGCCTCACGGAAAACGGCGCTGCGCAAAGCCCGTTTTCCCCATACAGCAAATATTTTCCCGGCGCGTCCGCCCAGGCATAGCGCACAGCGCACGGCTCCTTTACCTGACCGCTGCGCAGCCGGACAATGTTTCCATCGATTTCCACCTCCGCCGGATAATAGACGCCGTCGCTTCCGGCAAGCTCGAACAGGCGCGGATTTTCCCTCTCACTCGCGCCGGATTCCCGAAGGAATACGCGGCAGCATCCTGCTGCGTGTCCGGGATCCGCCGGGCAGCCGCCCTGACGAAACGTTAGGCGCACACTGTTTCCCTGCCTGCTCACCGCCTGCAGACGCGGCCCCTGCCAGCATACATCTTCTCTGTACACAAGACTGCGCACCGCCAGAGCCGCCCGCTGCGCGACCGCTTTTTTATTCAGCGGGTGCAGATCATTATCCTCGCCGAGATCAAGATTTACCGTCACAGCGACATACGGAATGCGCTCCGCTAAAAGCTGCGCCTCGCGGATACGCGGCCAGGCGTCGCCCGGCGCAATGTCCACGCCGCAGTTCGGAAGCTGCACCACCACAAACGGAAGCTCCCGGTTTCGAAAGCCGCGTCTCCAGTCAAAGATCATTCCGCCAAGCAGCTTCGCATAATCCGCCGGATGGCTGTCGTTCGACTCGCCCTGGTACCAGACGGCGGCGCTCACCGTGTACGGCTGGCAGGGCGCGACCATCCCATTGTACAGCCCAGTCGGTGTGCGGTTTAAAAACACCTGCTCCGGCGCCGGTTCGCTTGCGGCAAGGATTCGGTACTCCCATGCGCCGTCAAGCGCGATGCGAGCGGGATGCACATCTTCTGTGCGCATTGCGTCCGTCTGCGTTTTCTTTGCTTTGAAAGCCGCACGCTCCGTTTCCGGTATCCAGCTGTCTCTGCACACATCCTCCCAGATAATATCCAGCGCCTTGCCCGGCGTCACCCTGCCGGTTCCATAGCGGCAGATGAGACGGATTTCCAGCGTGTTTTCGCCCTCACGCAGCAGGCCCTCCGGCACCGGATAACGCCTGGGCGGATACTGGTATCCTGTTTCCCCGATTTTCACACCGTTCAGAAACATCTCGTCGCTGTCCACCAGCGTGCCAAAGCGCAGTACACCCGCTCTGCCCGCCTGCTCCTGCGAAACCATAAATTTCTTCCGAAGCAGGAGACTTCCACAAAAATCTGCAAGCAGCGTATCCTTAAACTCGCACGGCAATGTGATCGGCTGCCAGTCTTCTTTTTTGCCCCGTTCTTCCTCCTGTCTGCAAAGAGAATCATACCAATTCTGCTCCTGCCGCTCTTTTTTTGCAAGCAGATTTTTGCAAAAATTTATATCCCGGAAATGATCGGTGATTTTCAGATATTCCGGGCTGTCCTTTAAGCCCTCTCTGCTCGTCCACGCTTCCACCGGCGTTCCGCCGAGGCTTAAATTCAATATACCGACCGGTATCCCGCGCTGCAGCGCGATTTCCTTTCCAAAGAAATAGGAAAATGCAGAAAGCTCCTCCAGGTTTTCCCGCACAGCCGCCTGCCAGGACGCCTGCATGTGATCGGTGAGCGGAGCGTCAAAATCATAGTGCTCTGTCACTTTGTAGATATGTAAAATAAACGGCGCGCCGCCAGCACAGAATTCCTCCGGGAAACGCACGCGCACCCGACGCATCGGCAGCTCCATGTTCGACTGACCGCCGCAGACAAACACATCCCCGACGTATACCTCGCGCACCTGCAGCGATTGCCCATCCTCCCCGGCAAGCTCCAGGACAAACGGACCGCCCGCCGCAAGCTTCAAAAAGCATGTCTCAAAGCGCCCATCCGCGCCGCAAAATGCTTCCGCAGTGAACAGAACGGTATCCTCCATCATTCCCGCGTGCCCATCATCCGGCTGGCAGACTTCCTCTGTTCCAGGCAGCACGATATCTGGCCGGCGCCGTTGAAAGGCTAAATCTGCCGTGCACCGCTGCTCTCTCAGCAAAATCCTCACACGCGATCCCGGCGCGCCCCAGCCCCATATCCGTGTGTTTTCACCCTGCTGCAGCACGCAGCCTTCCCCAAAAATCTTCGGAAGTCTCAGATTATTTTTCATTGCTCATTCCCCTTTCGCAATTATTTTTCTATTTTCCGCAATTATTCACAGGAATCCTCCCGCCACTTATGTTATACTTTTCACATACAATATAATCAGGAGGTGTCATCCACTATGAAACAAACTTTTGAAAACCCCATCCTCAGCGGATTTTATCCCGATCCATCCATCTGCCGCGTAGGAGACGATTATTATATGGTAACTTCTTCCTTCGTCTACTTCCCCGGCATCCCGGTGTTCCACAGCCGTGATCTGATCCACTGGGAACAGATCGGGCACGGCATTTCCTCACCCGACCAGCTTGATTACAAAAACTGCGAAACCTCGCTCGGTCTGTGGGCGCCGACCATCCGCTACCACGAAGGCACTTATTATATTATTAACACCTTCGTTTCCGAGGGACGTGAGGCACGCCGCGACAACTATATCATCACGTCCAAAGACCCTGCCGGTCCCTGGAGCAAAGCCCATTTTATCGAGGGCGCGGACGGCATTGATTCAAGCATTTTCTTTGACGCGGACGGCCGCGTATGGTATGCCGGAAATTATATCTGCCCGGAGGCTCTCTACGAGGGACATCACGGAATTTATCTGTGTGAACTGGACCCGGAAACCTTCCAGTTTAAGGGCGAGCGCAAAACCATCTGGAACGGCTTTACCTCCCGTAGCAAATGGATCGAGGCGCCGCATATTTATTTTGAAAACGGCTATTATTACCTGATCGTTGCCGAAGGCGGCACCTTCACTAACCACTCTGTCATGATGGCGAGAAGCCGCACGATTGACGGCGAATACGAAATCTGCCCCCGCAATCCTATTATAACGCACCGACACCTCTCTCTGGAGCATGAAATTTCTGTCGTCGGTCACGCGGATATTGTTCAGACGCAGCGCGGCGAATGGTGGATGGTACTGCTCGGCGTGCGCCCGTACAGGGATGCACATTTTAATCTCGGCCGCGAGACCTTCCTCATTCCGGTTATCTGGGATGCAGACGGCTGGCTGCGCGCAGATACGGAAAACGGTCTTGTGAACCGCACCGAGCGCCGCCCGGATCTGCCGGTATTTCTGCCGAAGCCGGAATTTTTCAGTGACAATTTCGAGACGCCGCGGCTTCACATGCGTTGGAATACCATCCATCCCGCCGATAAGCCGTTTTATTCACTTACCGAGCGCCCCGGCTGCCTGCGCCTTCACCTTTTGCCAGAGGTATTAAGTGAAATCTGCACGCCTGCCTTTGTCGGACGCCGCCAGCAGCACAGTGCTTTCCGTATGCAGGCTGCCGTTGATTTTCTGCCGGAAACTGCTTCTGAGGAAGCCGGGCTTGCCGCCGTCCAGGACGACCGCTACCACTATCGTTTTACGATCGGAATGGAAAACGGCACACGCATCTTAAAGCTCGTCTCCTGCAAAAACCACGCGGACACCATCCTTGCAAAATGTGATCTTCCGCGGGAGGAACGGATCTACCTTACCATTGCCGCCACAGAGGAGGGCTATCATTTTTACTACGGCTGCGACGACCAGACCTTCCTGCCGCTGTACGAAAATGCCGATCCGACGCTCTTAAGCTCCCTGGTAAACGAGGGATTCACCGGCACGTATCTTGGTATGTACGCTTCCTCCAACCACCAGTCCTCCGGCAATCACGCCGATTTCGACTGGGTTCTCTACGAGGGCTGCCGCGGCTGAGTTTCGCATTATAAGCCGAAGGGCACAGCCGTAATATGTTACATATACGAGTTTGTGCCCTTTTCTCTGACCCTGTCCAGAATCGCTTCACGAAATTCGCTTGGTGAGCATCTGTTGAGCGCCTTGAACGTCCTGTCGAAAGAGCTCATCGAGGAAAACCCGGAATTCATTGCCACATCGGTGATACTCATCTCCGTGTTGTAAAGAAGCCCCTCCGCACATTTTACTCTCTTTTTATTAAGATACTCATAAAATGTCATATTCATATATTTCTTAAATACCCTGGTAAAATGGTATTTGGAAAAGCCTACGATCTTCGCCGTCTCCTCCAGTGTGAGCTTCTCCTGGAAATGCTGATTGATATAATTGCACGCCTTCATCGCCACCTCCTGATACTCCCACTGCCGGTCATGCTTGCTGCGCCGCATATCGCGCATCTCAGCCTCTATGCTCCGTTCCCTGATCATGCGGCCGATCCCGGCAAACATTTCAATCAGCGATGCATAAACCAGTGCCCCGGCAAACGACTGCTGCCCGTCGTATTCCCGGATGATTTCTTCCATCTTCGCCCTGATAAGCGGATACAGCTCCGGCTCATTCTCTTTTGTGACATAAAAAACCGATGGAAACAGCAAGAGCAGAGTTTCCATCTCCTTCAGAGAATACAAAAGCGCCGGGTCAAATTGAAGAATGATACGCTCTCCGGTGGGCGGTGCCTCCAGTGCGTGCGGCACACCCGAATTGACGATCAGGATATCACCTTTCTCCAGAACATATTTTTTCTGTTCCACGATCACCCCGTAATTTTCCGTCACCGGCATCAGGATCTCGATCCCCACATGCCAGTGCGTCGGATAATCCTCGTAATCCACGTTATGAAACAACCGAAAGTCCAGAGCATTCCGGTAATTGATGGTTTCTGTCATGCCGTTCAGTATTTCAATCATACTACTAAGCACCTTTCTTTCCCCGCACTGCGGGAATTTCTCGTTAAATTCAGTACCAATATAGCAAAGAAACGGTAGCTTTTCTTTGTAATTGTTGCTAAGCAGCTATGAATTATTGCTTCCATATATCGGCCATGCCTATCCATTCTGATGAAATTATTCGCAATTATTTATTATCCATTGCCTTTTTCCCATTATTTTGCTATAGTTAAGAAATAATTATTGAATGTATCCCGCAATTTCTCATAATTTTGCTGCTCACGCACGTATGAGAGCAGCAAAACATTAGAATCCGATATACAAAGGATGTGCGCTTATGATTGAAAATCTGAATGGACTTCACGAAACGGTAAATTACAGAAAGGATATGCAGATCCGTCTGCACAATAATGCTGAGTGTGAAAATTATCCCCCGCACTGGCATACGCCTTTTGAGCTGATCATGCCAACGAAGAACGGCTACACCGTGCACTGCGGAGATAAAGAATATGTGATGAACGAGGGCGATATCATCATTATCTGCCCCGGCGTCATCCATGAGCTGTATTCGCCGCCAACGGGCGCGCGGATTATTTTTCTTGCCAGTCTCTCACAGATCGATCTGCAGGAGCTGGATCTTGTGATCGCCATGATCAGCCCTGCTATTTTAATCAGCCCGAAGGAAGCACCGCAGATCCACCGTCAGATCCATCGGCTGATGCTGGAAATCCGGGACGAGTATTTCCGCAACCTGCCCTACACAGAATCTTCCATCTACTCCAAATTTCTGGAGATCCTGGTTCTGATCGGGCGTTATCACGCAGAAATCACCCAGCACAATTTTGAAGTAAAAAACAACAAACAGCAGGAATATATGGAGAAATTTCTCTTTATCTGCAACTATATCAACGAGCATTATGCGGAGCCGCTCTCCCTGGAAGAAGTCGCCTCCCTCGCAGGCTTCAGCAAGTATCACTTTACGCGGCTTTTCAAGCAGTACGCCGACACCTCCTTTTATAAATATTTAAACCAGAAGCGCATTGCTCACGCAAAGCATCTTCTGGTCCATAAAGATCTCTCAGTGCTGGAGATCTCCCTGCAGTGCGGTTTCTCCAACCTCTCGTCCTTCCTGCGCATGTTCAAAAAGCTCACCGGATTTACGCCGACCGAGCTGCGGAAGATGTATGATGGGGATTTGTAAAAATGCGGTTTCAGCTTAGCAGCGTATTAAGCAGGCCTGGCATTTCATGATAGGTTGTCCAGATTGGCACAATCCCGTATTTTTTCCAGTATCTTTGCTGGGCAAAACACAAATTAATCATCTGAACCCGCTCAAATATATAAGATGGATCCCGGAATATCTTTCGAAGTATCTTGTCTGTATCTGTTTCCCCCGATATTTCATGCTCTTTTTTCAGTGCATTTGCAAAAATTTTTTTCACCAAAGAATTAATCCCAATAAAAATATAATGTCTCGCTTCCTCCCCATCCTTTAGCTCGTGGCAATTTTTGATAATTCTCCGAAAATTATAATCAGCCCCGGAAAATCCTACAAATACGCAGGACTTTTCCGCAAGCGCTTTTGCCTGTATAGAATTTGCCCAATTATAAACCTTACTTTCCATGGAATAATAGCTGGATTCTGTCAGAACAATATTATCTGATTCCCTTGGCTTCCATTCTGAAAACAAATGAATTTTCCCATGCGGATGATAGACACGTATCTTTTGATTTCCCGGATACCGGCAATTATCGCAGCCGATCCACACTTCCTTTTCTTCCAGACCTGCCACCCTTTCCAGGCAAAATTCAAACAGATCATCAAAATTGTATACGATTGCTTCCCCCTGTCCGTGCCGTCCTAAAATTTTCGCAATAATACCGGCGCACTCATTCTCTATTTTCCCCTTGAGCAGCTCACTTTCCTTCTTGTCCAGATCACCTGCCGAATATTGCATTCCAAGCCTCAAAGCTTCTTGTATCAGAGATTTCAAATTCATCATATCTGTTTTTTCAAGATGGCTTCCTATGTTTTTTTCCTCTATGATATTCCATAAATATTCCGCCGCTTCAAGTACGTTAATTCCTTCCAGATATCCAGTTCCTTTTCCGCGTATCTCTTCCGTGAATTTTTCAAGATATTCTTTTTTATATGAAGAATCCCTCTTAAGCTCACTCATCAACTTATCATAGGTACCTTCAAATACATCCGGTGCCTGACTTCCTGTTCTGTTGACCTCTGTCAGCAGTCCCCACATATTCATCAGCAGCAAATCCCACTGGGGCAGCCCTGCCGGGACGCTGATTCCCGCTCCCAGAATCCATGTCAGTTTATCTTCATCCAGTTTTCTTCTCATATTTTGCAGATACTTTTTATTTTCACTATCAATATCTTCTCCAAGAATTTCTTTAAGCTCCAGCATTCTTTTCATCCCCCGCATATTTTTTCCACGAACAATTCATTTCCTTCAGAAAAAGCTGCAGATCTCCTTCGTTCTCAAAAGCAGCATACCTGAATATTTCTCTTTCATATTGAAATTTTCCCAGCTCTTCCTGCATCTTCTCAATGCATATTCTCAGATATTCCTCCACAGGTTCCAGCAGGCAGGCATACGCCTCGTGTTCTTCCTTCCCAATATTTCCTATCACTCTTTTAAATAACATATCCCTGTCATTTTCATTTTGACACGCGCGAGTCTCATACCCATTTTCAAGCCAGCATTCAATCCGTTCCTTCATGTCTTGTTCAACCAGCTCCGGTTTCTTATACAAGACATCCATTTCCACCATTCTGCGCAGCTTTTCAAAATCTGTTGCCGGAAAAGCACGTTCGATATCCCATGTTTCGTAAGCAATTCCCATTATGATATCTGTGATATCCGCTCCGAGAATTATCGCCGCCATACAATCCGCATAGCATTCCTTAAACATAAGCTTTAATGTTTCCACCAGACCGGAAAAGCCTATTTTATCCGTTTCCGCGAGCCGAAGATAGCGGTCCTCCGTTCGTTTTCCCATGTAATATTCCATAAAGCTGTCTATAAACCACTGATCTTCTATGACATATTTTCCCTGCTTTTGCATATCCAGCTTTTCTCTGTCTATATTTTCAATAAACTGAGCATTACTAAAAGGTATCTCCATCGGCTCCTGCCTTAGTATTTCCGTCAGCTTTGACGATAAGCTTATTCTCAGCCTCAGAAAAGCTTCATACAGCGAATAAAAGAGACTGTCCTCCCGCACTTTCTCATTTATCGGCACTACCGGGACAAAAACTTCGTGTACAGCAACAAGCTCGATAAATTCATATAAGTATCTGCCGTAATAATCCTCTTGGCTCATTTCCATATTTTTCAGGAAATTCTCTTTTATATGTTCCTTTAAACGCTGTTCCTCCTTTACAGCTTCTTTTTGTATTTCTGACTCCCAGGTTTCTCTCACTTGTTTCAAAGTTTCCTCCGGAAACATGTGCGTCAGATTCTGGTACACGCTCTCATCAAGAAAATCCTCCATCTGTTTTATAATAAATCTGCAAAATGTCATTGCTGAATAGGCGGACACCGCATCAATAACCAGCTCATATCTCTCCTCGCGTTTTCTCTCTCCGCAAAAATGAAGGCATTCATGGAGAAGCCGAAACATGGTTCCTCTGATATCATACAAGCTCATCTCCGGGATTGTCAGAACAATAATATCCTCCTTTCCCTCTAGCGTCGGGTCTAAATGCGAAAATAAGTCATGCGCAGCTGTCACGTCGCTTCCGCCGCTCGTCACAAGGAAAACATACTTCTGCTCTTTAGAATCCTCTTCACTTTCAACAAGCTTTTCCGCCACTTCAGAGACAAACCGGTTATAAAATAACAGCAGTTTTGTAGATGAACCTATTGACTGATGAACAAGCGTATGTCCCTCAATGAGCGAACGGTCTGAGCGTCGCATATCACTCAGGTAATCGCCCACATACTTTCGGAACAGCCCCAATGCGCTCCACATATCCGCAATACTTTCCTCTTTCTCTTTTTCTTTTCCTCCCATTTCGTGTAACTGCTCAATAGTCTCCAAATTAATGTTAATATTCTTGGACAGCGCACCAAACATTTTTCCAATTACCTCTTGCAGATCAAAACAATGTGAAGATCGGATTAAGTCCAGGAAAGATTTCATAACATTCTGAAGCCCATAAACCTCCCGAATCGGTATCCTGTAATCATCAGCGCTCTTTTCCAGTTTTTCTATCAGTTTTTTAAACTCCGCTGCGTAACTTTGTATGTACGCCTCTTTTTCTTTCTTTCGATTTTCTATGTCCTCATCACTTTCTGCCAAAGAAGGCTCCATAGCACCACCATTCTGGTTACCGATTCTGATAGAAGAACGCATATTACAAATATACTTCTGAAAAAATACTTTGTTTTGAGGATCAAAAATTTCTCTATTAAAATATAGCGGTATGCAGTCTCCAAATAGAACATCCGGCATCACCAGACAGTCAGAGCTTCCAAACAAATGATAAATCTTACTTTTTTTCAACTCTTCCGGCACGTCATTCATTGTTTCTATTTCATTTTGGAATTGTCTGTTTGATACCCCTTCCTGCAAATTCACACGTATTGATATCCATACATTTGTTATCTTTGATTTTTTTATCTGTTCAAGCCCCAGCGGTTCAAACCCTGTTAGCGGATAAAAACTTGAGATTGCCGGAAACTTCTGTCCCGGCACCTTCGCCTCCTTCAGATGATCCAGAATCGCCATCACCGTCTCCGGCGTTTTGCTGAGGAAAAGCAGCACATAATCGCAAAACCCAAAAGAAGGAAACACCGCTCCATGAACCTCGCTCAGGAATATTCCTGCGCCCTCCGCTGCATCTATCATACACTTTCCTATCTGGCTCAGCAGTTTATCCATCTTATTATCCGCCTGTTGATTGGCCTGTTTTACCATTGGCTTCGATACATTCAGAAATACAAGTGATAAAAAAGGATATTCCGAGCAGAGCCCTCTATATTTTTCCTGCTTATCAGGATCTGACTGTTCATCATCTTTAATCTGCGCTATAATTTTCCATGAATCATAATCCATTTGATTTTTCTTTTCCTTCGACAAATCGCAAAGCCCTTTTATCTCATCCTCATCAGGAAAATAAACCTTTAATACGTATTTATCTCGATAATCATCTTTTAAAGAAATATTTCCCTCCCGCTCTCTCACTCCATGCGGCCGCATTTGATACCACTGCTCTACCAGATGAATATCCAGGCCATCGTAATGTCCAAATACCTTAAACTGGCACTTATCGCCCGTCTCCGCACATTTCATACGCTTTTTTAATATCAGCAGCATTCCCAGATAGTTTTCTTTCATTTGTTTCCGCCCTCCACACATGATCTTTCGTATACAAAAACCCATATCTTATATTATATACTAATAAATTGTACCATTACTCCCATATTTGGTATTAAAAAACCACCGCATCAAATATGATCTTTCAATCACATGATACAGTGGTTTTATACTTGTTATTTATAAGCCCGGCTATCCCTTAATCCAGCCAATTGCGCCGTCATCAGACGGAGGTATCACTTTACTCTTTTCATCCATCTTACCTACCGGAATATTAATATTATCCAACGGCGATAAAATGTCGTTTCTGTTGCCCGCACGGACTGAACTTGTTTTTACAGGCCCTGATGTTCTCGGATTTTTCATATTGTCCACCCTTCCATTTTGCTTCAAAAAATCTTTTCTTCCCAGTATACGCTCTGTTGAAGAAATACTTTTCAAAAGCAAACTGCAAAAACACCAGTTTTTACTTACCTGCCATCTGCTTTGCAACTTCTGCCGCAAAATCTTCTTCCTTCTTCTCGATACCTTCTCCGGTCTCGAAACGAACAAAGCCTTTTACGGTGATCTTTGCGCCAGCTGCTTTTGCTACAGAATCCACATAAGCCTGTACGGTCTGTTTGCCGTCCTCTGCTTTTACATATACCTGATCAAGCAGGCAGATTTCCTTCAGTTCTTTGTTGATACGTCCGTTAATCATGCCGTCGATTACCTTCTGCGGCTTCTGGGACTCCTTCGGATCGTTCATGATCTGAGCCAGAAGGATTTCCTTCTCATGCGCAATATACTCTTCGCTTACTTCGCTTCTGTTGGTGTACTGCGGTCTGAGCGCTGCGATCTGCATTGCAACGTTCTTGGCCATTTCTTTAACTTCATCGTTTACTACGTCTGTTACAACATCAACCAGAACACCGATTTTGCCGCCCATATGTGTATAGGAAGCAACGAAACCGTCTGCCTCTTCTACTTTCTGGAATCTTCTGATGTTCATGTTCTCGCCGATGATCGCAATCTTGCCAGCCAGCGCTTCCGCAACTGTCTTGCTGGTATCCGGCAGCCATTTCTCTGCCATAAATGCTTCTATATCTGCTGCTTCCGTTGCCATAGCCTGCTCTGCTACCTCTGCAACATATGCCTGGAAGGTTTCATTCTTTGCAACAAAGTCCGTCTCAGCGTTTACCTCTACAACAACCGCTTTCTTATCGTCCTCAGATACGAGTACCTTGCAGAGACCTTCTGCTGCGATTCTGCCTGCTTTCTTCTGTGCAGTAGCGAGACCTTTTTCTCTGAGGAATTCTACAGCCTTGTCCATATCGCCCTCAGTAGCAGTGAGCGCCTTTTTGCAGTCCATCATGCCTGCTCCGGTCATTTCTCTTAATTCTTTTACCATTCCTGCTGTGATTGCCATGTCTTATTCCTCCGTCTCTGCTGCAGCTTCTTCTGCGTAGTCTTCGCCTTCAAATACAACGTCCTGCTCTGCGCCCTGATTTGCCTCGATAACAGCGTCCGCCATCTTGGAAACGATCAGTTTTACGGCACGGATCGCATCGTCGTTACCCGGGATTACGTAGTCCAGCTCTTCCGGATCACAGTTTGTATCACAGATACCGATTAACGGAATACCCAGTGTATGTGCTTCCTGAACGCAGATTCTTTCCTTCTTCGGGTCAACAACGAAGATAGCATCCGGGATCTTCTTCATTTCCTTGATGCCGCCAAGGTTCTTGTTAAGCTTCTCCATCTCTTTTCTCAGAGCGATAACTTCCTTCTTCGGCAGAACATCAAAGGTGCCATCTGCTTCCATCGTCTCGATCTGTTTCAGACGTGCCACACGGCTCTGGATGGTCTTGAAGTTGGTCAGCATACCGCCGAGCCATCTCTCATTCACATAGAACATGCCGCATCTTTCCGCCTCAGTCTTAACTGCGTCCTGCGCCTGCTTCTTGGTGCCGACAAACAGGATCGTACCGCCGTTTGCCACGATATCGCCGACTGCATTGTAAGCATCGTCTACCATGCCTACGGATTTCTGAAGATCGATGATGTAGATGCCGTTTCTCTCTGTGTAGATGTACGGAGCCATCTTAGGATTCCATCTTCTGGTCTGATGTCCGAAATGAACACCTGCTTCAAGTAACTGTTTCATTGAAATTACACTCATTTGTCTGTCTCCTTTTGGTTTTTCTTCCGCACCCCGTGCTTCCTCGGAAACCCTGCGGGCACCACCCTTGGAATAGGGATGCGTGATTTTTTGCGACCTTTTTATAGTACCATATAAAAACAATGTATGCAAGCCCTTTTCGATGAAAAAAATGTGTTATATAAACCCTTTCCGATGAAAAAATGTGTTACTGTGTCATTCATGCCGTAATGCATCGATCGGATTGAGGTTTGCCGCCTTGATAGAAGGCATGAACCCGAAGATCAGACCGATCACCATCGAGAACAGTACCGCAATAATGGTTGCCGGGATGTTGATCGCCACCGGCACGTCCGCCATCCTGGAGATTGCCTGCGCCATGCCGATGCCGGCTACCACTCCTAAAACTCCGCCCATGCTGGTCAGTACGGCAGCCTCTGTCAGGAACTGCATCAGGATCATGCGCTTTTTCGCGCCGATCGCCTTTTTCAGACCGATCTCGCTGGTACGCTCCGTCACGGACACCAGCATGATGTTCATAACGCCGATACCACCCACCAGAAGGGAAATGCTGGCGATCCAGATCAGCTGCTGATTTGTCGATTCATTGATCTGCTGCTGCTGTTCCACCGTCTCCAGCGTGTTCTTCGCCCGATACTTCAGATCGGTATCGTTCGTATACAGATTTGCGTTCAGGATTTCCGCGCACGGCTTGCCAACCGTCGTCATCGCCTCCACAGACGATGCCTTTACTGCAACATGCTGCGGCTCATCGTACTGATATGCGATGCACCATGCGCTCGACGGCATAAATACCGTACCCGAAGAGCTGTCGTAGCCCATATACGTATAGTAATCATCCATACTGTTGATCACCGGTTCAAACTGCGACGCCACCTGCGCAACTCCGATCACGGTAAACGGCTCGCTGTTGATCTCAATAGTCTTTCCAACTGCATTTTCCTCCTGGAACAGGGAGCTTGCCGCCGTCTGGTCAAGAATCACAACCTTGCGGAATTCCGTATAGTCGTCCTCTACAAATCCGCGCCCGGTACGCACGATATAACCGTTTACATTAAAATAATGCATATCTATGCCGTATACCCTCGCCCCCTGCAGCGCGGTATTCTGATGATAAATACCATCCGCATAGGAGCGGCTGGTGTAGAAGGTAGCGTCCTCCACACCCTCCACCTCTAAAAGCTTTTCTCTTGTATCCTCTCCGATCACCGGGACGCCGTAGGGCACGCTCTCATAGTCGAAGCTCATCTCATAATCCGAGCTTCTGCTTAAAGGAATTGACACGGCGTTGTTTCCCGCCCCGATCACGTTCTGCATCAGCTGTTCGTTGGTTCCCTGGATCGTGGAAACAATTGATATAATAGAAGCAATACCAATGATAATACCAAGCATCGTCAAAAACGAACGCATCTTATGCGACCAGATTCCCTGAAAGGAAAGTCTTATATTTTCCAACATTGTCTGTTTCCTCCCATCCTTAGCCTACGCCATAGCCTGAGAACGAATCCTCATCCTCGCTCTTCACCTTTGCGCCGTCCTTAACATTCTTTCCATAAGGGAATGCGACAGAATCCTCTGTCGAAAGTCCGCTCTTAATCTCCACGTATCCGTTGCTGGTAACGCCGGTATGCACGTACTGCTTTTTCAGCAGCCCGTCCTCTCCCACCTTATACACATAGCTCTGCCCATTCTCTGATCGGATATATGGAGACGACAGATAAATTTCACTCTTATCGCTGTCCTTACTCTGGTATTTTACTTCCACCATCTCGGAAACGGATACGCCGCTCCCGTCCTCGATCCGTGCAAGCACCGGATAGCTGGAGGAGTTTGGATTGCTGCTTCCATAATAGGCATAGCTGTCGGAAGACGTATCCGGAAAATACGAAATCTCCGTAATCGTCGCAGTAAACTGGCTCATCGTCTCCCAGGAGCTTCCCTCCAGGATATCTCCCCTTTCCACATTATCCAGGTTCACCTCGCTGACTGTGGTTCGCAGATAAAGCCCGCCCTCGCTCGCCACAACCATGTAAGCATCCGAGTCATTTACCCCTTCCCCGATCGACTTCACATAACCGTCCACCGAGCTTACGACTGTCGATTCATCCATATCCTTCTGGTAATCCTTCAGCTTTAATTCCGCCTCACGCTTGCTCACTCCCAGCTTGCGGATCTCACGCTCCTTCTCCGCGATAGCGGCTGCCAGCTCCTCGGCCGTATAGGTATCGCCCGTGTCTATCCAACCCGGGTCGTCCCAGCCCGGATCAAATCCCGGATCATCCTCGGGAACTTCCTCCTCGTAGCGCACAATGCCCGTATCGCTTGAGAAAATCCAGTAGGTACCCGGGCCATAGCCGTACTCCATTCGAATCGTGCCGTCCAGCCCGATGCTCTTGATGAACGCTCCGGTAATCGTATCCGACTCGCGGATCTCCAATCTCACAAAATAGCCCGTGCGCTCCGTGCCGTCTGCGTTGCGCAGGCGTTCCGTGCCGTCCTCGTTAAAACCGAGCACCCAATTGACAAAGGAACTCTCGATCCGCGCACCGTCAATACAGAAGAACACATATGGATCGTCCTTTGTCCCGCTGCCCTTATAATAAAGTCCGTCCTCGCCCGTCCAGAAATCCAGCTCTTCCAGCGGCTCCAGCTTTGCGAGCGGCGAATCGTCCGGCTCCAGATAAGTCATGGTGATGACGCAGGTCTTGGTACCGTTCTCATCGGTCCTCCCCCACGCAACGCGCGGAATATAGTTCAGCGAATCCTTCGGTCTGACCACCATTCCGTATTCCTGCGGATTCAGTGCCGCGTTCCACGCAAGCGGCTCCGTCACCCAATGCACGCTGCTGTAGCTGTTATGATCGGTTTCTTCTTCCTGCACAACGCCCGATCCGTCATCTTCGCCGTTCGTTTCATCCTCCGGCAGCAGCTCCGTGTCTTCGGCCGGTTCCTCGTCGCCTACCGCATCTTCCGTATCCGGCTCTTCCTCCGGCTCCATGCTGCCGGATACCCGCTGGTACCAGACGCTGTTTTCCTGCGCCTCGTCCGTCTTCTCATAAAAATTGATATCCAGAGAATGCGGCCACTTCGCCTCATTATTCGTGCCATGATACCAGGTGACGTCAAACACCACATTCTGCGGAACCGCATCCGATTCCGTTTCTGTCTCAGTTTCCGTTTCTGTCTCTGACAGGCTTTCCGTCTCCGGCTCTGTGATACCCGTTTCGGATGTTCCCTCTGTCATCGGTTCCGCAGTTTCCTCCTCAGAGATTTCCTCTGTCGGCTGCTCCGGGATATCCGTTTCGGAAGCTTCCTCTGTTTCTGTCTCCTCCGCCGGTCTGCTGACCGTGATCCTGATATCCGTATCCTCTTTCGCCGTGCGGAAGACCAGGACATCCCCGGTAATTTCCTCCGCGGACAAACTGATCTGCGCATACATATCCGCCAGTTCCGGCGCGATCTCATGCTGATCGTTCAGCCTGTCGTCAAAGGCGATCGTCAGATGTGCAACATCCGGCATCTCCTCATCCCGGATCAAGGTATAACCGCCGATTTCCGGATAATCATTCCCGTCTATATTTGCCGTGCCGTACAGGACGCCGCTTTTATCTTCCTTCAGCGTAATCCCCCTGATCGCCATGGTATAAGTGTTCAGACGCTCAAAATGTGTTTCCGCCGTTTCTTTGAAATGCGGAACCAGCTTTACAGTGTCCTGCGAAAGCTGAGCATTGACAGGGGTATCGCCCTCATCGCGGGTGTCTGCGAGCAGCTTTTCTCCTTCCTCTCCCGGCTCCATGATACGGACATGTGAAAGAAGCTTTTCCAGACTCTGGTTAAGTTTCGGCCGCTCCGTTTCAGATCCTTCGTCTTTTTCCGCGTCAGTGTCCGAAGACATGCCGCCTGCAGCACCGCCGGACAATGCATCGTTGATATTCATATAGTCGCCCGCCTCCGTAATCAGCTGCTCCTCATCAGAATTCCCCGCGGCTCCCTCCGTCTGCGCACTGTTCTCCGGCTGCGCGGTCGTTTCCGTTTGTGCCATATCCTCCGTCTGTGCGGCATTTTCTGACTGCACAGTTGTTTCCGGCTGTGCGGCGTCCTCTGACTGCACAGTTGCTTCCGGCTGTACGGCATTTTCTGTCTGCGCAGTCGTTTCCGGCTGCGCAGTCACTTCCACCTGCTGCGCATCCACGCTTCCCTGCGCAGTATCTGCACTTGCAAGAAGCATATTCTCCGCCGGGATCATCCGCGCCTCTTCATCATCGCCAATATCCAGACCGCCCGGCAGCGACACATCCGGTCCGAGAAGCTCATTCTCTTCATCCGCCGACTTTTCCACCGGCGTCGTATTTCTCAGCTTTTTCAGATCCGCCTCGGCAGATTCTATCTCCAGCTCGATCTCCTGCACTGTCAGCTCCTGCAGTTCAAGATCCAGCTCCAGCAGCGTTGTATCATAGCTCAGAAGCTTGTCCCCGATCTTCACCTCATCGCCCTGCGTTACATAGACGTCCTTGATCACCTTATCCTCTGGAACATATACCTGCTGGCTGACATCAGAAACTACTGTGCCGTACACGCTGTCGTTAGAGTAATTGATCCAGTCCGCCCCGTTGAGCTGCGATACCGGATATACCTCGACGCTCTGTCCGCTGTTCTTCAGGAAATAACGAACGCCGACTGTGACTCCTCCCCCCAGCACCGCAAGCACCAGCAGCAGAATGATCACATTTCTGATCCTTTTTTTCGTCTTCTTCATCCCTGTTTACCCCCGTTTTTCCGAAAGCTCCCCGTCGAAAATATAAACGATCCGCTTTGCGTGCTGCGCAACCCCGGAATCATGTGTGATCATGACTACCGTCACGCCCTCCTCATTGAGCCTGTGAAACAGCTCCATTACCTGGATACTTGATTTAGAATCCAGCGCACCGGTCGGCTCGTCCGCCAGAAGGATCTTCGGATTGTTGACCATTGCGCGCGCGATCGCCACCCTCTGCTTTTGTCCGCCGGACAGCTGCGTCGGCAAAAAGTCCATACGGTCGCCAAGCCCGACTTTCTCCAGCGCCTGTGCTGCCCGCCTCTTCCGCTCTTTTTTGGAGATGCCGGCATACACAAGCGGCAGCGCCACATTGTCCAGCGCCGTCTGACGCGGCAGGAGCTGGAAGGTCTGGAATACGAATCCAATATTGTGAAGCCGCTCTTCCGCGATCTCATTATCCGACAATCCAAGAATATTCTTTCCATTCAAAAGGAAGGTGCCCTTCGTCGGTTCGTCCAGGCATCCGATAATGTTCATCAGCGTAGATTTCCCGGAACCGGAAGGTCCCATGATCGCCACGTATTCGCCCTCTTCCACATGAAGCGTGACATCTTTCAGGACCGGCACGACCATCTTTCCGGTAATATAATCTTTGTAGATATTGTCCAACTGTAAAATCATATGTTTCCCCTCTTTTATTGAAGCGCCGCAGCTCCTTTTCCCGCCCGGAAGCGGGCGCAAAAAATCTCTACGGCTCCTCTTCTATGATCGCTCCGGCATCGCCGCCGTCCAGGATTACGCCTTCGTCGTAACCATCATCGATCACATCCATGCCAGACAGATCGTCGTAGCCGTCGTCAAGTACACCCATATCATAGCCTTCATCGCCGCTGTAATCGTAACTGCCACCCATCATGCCGGTATCCTGCTCAACATTTCGTATGACGCTCTGCCCCTCCTGCAGCCCCTCATACGGAATCGTGATATAATCATCCGCCGTCAGTCCGTCAAGGATCTCATACTGTCCGAGATCTTCGTCGAAATCACCGAGCGTGACCTCGCGTTTTTCCAGGCGGTCCTTATCGTCTGCCGCCCATACATAAGGCGTTACCTGACCCTCTTCATCCGTCAGCAGATAATAGGCATCCAGCCACATACCGCTGCGCTCTTCCGTCTGTCCGTTATCCGGCTCCACGTATACATGCTGTCCGAGCATCAGACCGGAAGAATCCTCCAGATCCACATAAAACGGATAGGAGCTGGAATTCGACATGGAGCTGTCGCTGCTTCCATAATAGTAAACATTGCTTTGGTTGGTCTGTGCGCTGTCTGTATCGATCGACTCCACCGTCCCCTTCCAGGTGAGAGATTCATCTACACGGGAATGCGCAATGACCTCGCTGCCCACCTGCAGCTCCGCCATGTTCTGCTCATTGATCAGCCCTTTGATGCGGTATTCGCCGGTCGCCATGATCGTAATGTACGCGTTTGCGTTTTCATCCGAACTGCCGTCCATCCCGCTCATTCCGCTCACATCGCTGCTGCCGTCACTGCTGCCGGAATTATTTTTATTGATTGTTTTTACCACGCCCTGCAGCTCGCTGGTAACTACCGAATTTGCGATCTGCTTTTTCAGACTCTCCAGCTCCGCCTGCTTGCTCTTGATATTGTACTCCGCACGCCGGATAGAGTTCTGCGCTGTAAGGATCGAGGTCGTGTACGCGCGCTTCTCACTGTCCGACACCTGCGCGCGCTCTTTTTCATACTGCGCGATCGTGGCATTTGTGGACTCGATCTCGATCTCGTAGTTTTCAATGTCGATCTCAAGCTGCGTGATACTGTCCTGCGCCTCATCCGTGTCGTAGGAGAAAAGCTTCGTCCCCACGTTGACCTCCTGCCCGACAGTGACAAAAGTGTCCTTCACCTTCAGACCGCTTGCCACCTCCACGCCGACCGTCCGCTGCGCCTCCACCACGCCCGAAAAACGGCTGCTGCGCCCGGTGCTTGAAATGCCGGTGATCATCCCTACAGAATCAACAAATACTGTATTTTCGGAATCAACAGACTGCCCCGCGTCCCGGAATTTAAAGTACCAGACTGCCGTACCCGCGCCAGCCGCCAGAATTATGATTAATAATATGATCCATATTTTCTTCCTCTTCATTTTGCCGTGACTCCCCTTTCTAACTTCGTATCTTATCATATTTCCACTGCAAATGCACTACGAAAATCGAAGTTCACAAAATCTTCAGAAACAGATGTTCTCTTTTTCCGGAAAAATTTGACAATTCTGCACTTTTCATATAAAATAAGTTCAACAAACTTCAATATAAGTTTCCAAAAACTATTAAGGAGAATATATGAACAGAAAAAGCTTGCTTTTGTGGCTGCTGCCCGCAGCAGCGCTGATTTTGACAGGATGCGGATATGCAGCCCCTGAAAAGGCGGTACGACAGGAGATGGATCTGATCAAAAAGCTGGATGAATCCACTATAAAATCCTTCGTCTCCTATGAAGACATCCGCCTTTCCCATTCAGCACCGCTGGAAATCGGTGAGGAAACGACGGAAGCCGTAAAGCTGTTTTTCAAAAATTTCACCTACAAGATCCGCTCGTCCTCCGTCAGCGACGACAAGACTACGGCAACGGTAGATCTGGATATCACAAATCTTGACGCCCGACAGCTCGCAAAGGATCTGTGCCGCGCGATGATCAAAGATTCTGTCACGCAGGAGGGCAGCAGCCAGCCAGAGGGCCTTGCCTCCTCCTTCGCCCTGATGAAGGAATGTCTGGAAAACAATACCTATCCGCTCGTTACGACCTCTGCCACGGTCCATCTCTCAAACACAAACGGCGTCTGGCTCATCCAGGAAAGCACTGAGCTGGAGGATGCCCTGGCCGGGGGACTGGTTTCCTATCTTCGCGATCCCTATCTGCTCTCTCCCACGGAGGTTCTGGAATGTACGCTGGAACCGTTCGCAGATTTTTCCGCGGAGGAATGGAAAAATTATCTGAAGCTGGATGATGTATTCAGTACCGGAAGTTCTCTCGCCCCGCAGATGGATGAGATCGTGGCGGAACAGATCGCACAGTTTTTCAGTTATCATATTGAATCCGTCACCGAGGACAACGACACTGCCTCCGCCTCTGTCACGATCACCAGCCTTGATCTGCCGGAGATCATCAGTCAGTGCCGCAGCTCCCTGCTGGAATATGCGCAGACTACGGAGTCCATCCGCGCAACGGATGCGGAAATCTATCAGAAATCGGCCGAATACCTGCTCGCCGCCCTGGAAGCCAACACGCAGAGCACAGAAAGCACCATCACCATCATGCTCGTCAACAACGGTTACACCTGGGAGGCGTATCTGAACGAAACCTTCTCCGACGCCCTGCTCGGAGGGATGGACGTTGCGCTGGAGAACCTGTATGCTGCGGAGGATGCGGACGAAACGGCAGAAACGGAAAGCACGGCTGCAGAAAACATCGAAGATGAACCCTAGTCATGGAACCATTTACAGATTGCTTCTAATCGAGTAGGAGGGAGTGATTAGCTCCCGTCCTCTCACAGCACCGGACATACGGTTCACGTATCCGGCGCATTCAATAGTTGACGTGCACAGACTGATAGGCTGT
Source organism: Marvinbryantia sp. (assembly GCF_047017445.1). Lineage (NCBI taxonomy): Bacteria > Bacillati > Bacillota > Clostridia > Lachnospirales > Lachnospiraceae > Marvinbryantia > Marvinbryantia sp. Next base: position 254,630 of record NZ_JBKXTT010000006.1, read on the forward strand.
GGCTAAATCATAAAAGCCACTGCTTATCAGTCTTTCTTTTGTCATTGCCATATTTACGGCTACTGTATGTGTTGTGAACCAATAGCCCCGGCGGCTGTTTCCCGCCTTCCTCGCCAAATCTTCTGGTACTCCCATCTTTATTAGGTTTCGCACCTTTGTTTTCGGCTTTTTCCATTGTTTCCATATACACATTCGTATCCTGTGATAGAGCCATCCATTGATGTCATCTATGTTGTTCTTCATGCTTGCTATTCCGTAATAGTTCAGCCAACCTCTTGCATACACTTTGATTTTCTCAAGGCTTGGTTTGATACTCTGTACCGACCTACGGGAAGATAGGTCTTTCAGTTTTGACTTAAACTTTTTCCATGACTTTGGATGAACTCGGACATAAATTCCACTTCCGTTCCTTCCCAATGCAAAGCCAAGGAACTTAAAATTTCGGATTGCAAACACGCTGACCATACGGCTTTTCTCTCGGTTTACTGTTAATTTCAGCTTTTCCTCAAGATATTTCGTACTACTTTCCAGCAACCGCTCTGATGCACGCTTACTCTTTGCGAGAAGCACGATATCATCTGCGTATCTGATGCACGGAACACCTCTCTTTATGAATTCTTGGTCGAACTCATTGAGGTAGATATTCGCAAGCAATGGCGACAGATTTCCGCCTTGCGGCGAGCCTTCTTCTGTTTCTATGACCACTCCGTTTTCCATTACACCGCTTTTCAGACAACGCTTAATCAGCTGCACTACACGTTCATCCTTTACATTCCGTCTCAGCAGATTTATGAGAATCTCGTGATTTAAGGTATCAAAATACTTTGACAAATCAAGGGCTACCGCAAATGTGTAGCCTTGTTCCGCATACTCCTTAATCTTTATGATTGCATCCTTTGCGCTCCTGTTCGGACGGTATCCAAAACTGTTTTCTGCAAACAATGGTTCATAGATTGGCACTAACTTCTGCGTTATTGCCTGTTGGATTGTTCGGTCTATCACTGTTGGTATGCCAAGCTTTCGCACACCACCGTCTGATTTTGGAATCTCAACCCTTCTCACTGGTGATGGAGTATATTTTCCTCTAAGTATTCGGTTAATTAACTCCTGTTGATGTTCCTTTAGATATGGCAGGGCTTCTTCGATGCTCATTCCATCAATGCCTGCCGCCCCTTTGTTTGCTTTCACTCTTTTGTACGCTCTGTTAAGATTATCTTTGTACAGAATCATTTCCAAGAGCTTCGGCTGTGCACTGTCTCTTTCTTTCCATATCCGCTTGAACGACCTTGACGCTTTCGCATACCCTTCATGTTCCGCACTATCTCTTTGCGAACAGCCACTGTTTGTGTTTTCTGTCATGGGCGGTCATTCCTCCTTTCCCGGTCATACTTAAGACTCCTACTGATTCGGTCCTTCGCCTCCCGGCTACTATGACCTCTGCTGACTTCTGTGTGTTCAGCAACACTTTTCAGTGTTGGTTACTCTTTTCGGAGCGTATCACACAGACCTCCCCGGGTACCACACGTTTCCTTCTCTCCATCCATCTGCCACATTTATCATGCATGATTCCGTGTAGTTATTGGGCTTCGACTTGCATAGCAGCCTTACCCTCATGCATAACCTCATATGTGATTTCTGTTCGTCAGACCAGAGATTTGCCCGTGGGTTAGTATGTTCCCCACATCCAGCTTCCTTCAGATTCCACCTCTCGATGGACACCCTTGCCTTCGGCTATATCCTTCCCACTACCGGGCGGATTCAGGACTTGCACCTGTTGGAAACGTGCGCCGCCAGGCGCACTATAGAAAAAAGACTTCCCGCCCCGGCGGGAAGCCTTTTTTCTTACTTAAAGAACTCCACGATCTCTGTATACCCTTCCGAAGCAAGCTGCTCCTTCTGAAATTTCTTATTTTTCTTCATCATGTTCATGCTGACGCTTCCGCCCTCCGCGCGGCGCTTTTCCGCCTCGCGGAACACATCGAGAAGCTTCTCTTTCGGCATTCCCTTTTCGATCAGGAAAGCGGTTTTCTCCGCCTTTCCGGGAATCTGGAAGTCTTTTTCCAGAAGCAGCATAACGATGCGCTCAAATCCGATGGAAAAGCCGCACGCCGGGGTCTGATTGCCGGTGAAGCGCCCGATCATCTCGTCATAGCGTCCGCCGCCGCCCACCGAACCGCCGAAGCCGTCGATGCTGATCTCAAAGATCGGACCGGTGTAGTATGACATGCCGCGTACCAGCGTAGGATCAAACACGATATTGAATTTCGCGGTCTTTACTGCTTCCACGCTCTCGATGATCGTCTCAAGATCCGAAGCAACCGCATCCTCCAGCACGCCTGCAAGCGTTTCGCGCAGGAAACGCACGCCCGCAAGGTCGCCCGTCACCTTCTCAAAAAGTCCCAGATATTTCTGCACAGCCTCCTCCGGGAAGCCCTCTTTTTTCAGCTCCTCCGCAACGCCCTCCAGACCGATCTTATCCATCTTGTCCAGAATGATAAATACCGTATCATAGCTCTCCGGCGCGAATCCGCTGTACGCTGCCATAGCCTTTAAGATCCGGCGGTCGTTGATGCGAATGGTGAAGTTTTCAAAATCAAGCTTTCCGACCAGCGTCGAGGTGGCAAGGATCAGCTCGATCTCCGCCAGGATGGACGGCTCGCCGAGGATATCGATGTCACACTGCATGAACTGGCGGTATCTGCCTCTCTGCGGACGGTCCGCACGCCACACATTGCCCATCTGAAGCGCCTTAAACGGTGCCGGAAGCTCGTTCGCATTGTTGGAATAATAGCGGGAAAGCGGCACCGTCAGATCGTACCGCAGACCGCCGTCCACCAGATCCGCCTCGCACTGCGCCGTCTCCAGCTTCAGCTTCTCGCCGCGCTTTAAGATCTTAAAGATCAGCTTCTCGTTCTCACCGCCCTGCTTGCTGCTCAGATTCTCAATATGCTCCACGCACGGCGTCTCAATCGAAGAAAATCCGAATTTCCCGTAAGTTTCTTTGATCAGGCCGATCACATAGTCGCGGATCTCCATCTCCCGCGGAGTAATATCCTTCATGCCGGTAACCGGCTTCTTTTTTAAGCTCATCTGTCGCTTCCTCCCTCTTCCTCTGGCAGCTCCTCCTCATGGATCACTTCCTGAAATGCCAGAAACACTTTCATATCAAAATTCTTCACTTCATCTATCATCAGGTGCACCGCCGTCTCGCTGTCAAAAGCCTCCCGGTAGGAGCGGGTCGTCGTCAGCGCTGTATAGACGTCGCAGACGCGCAGGATCCGCGCGCCCAGGGGGATTTCCTCCCCGGATTTATTCGACGGATAACCGCTTCCGTCATAATTCTCATGATGGTACAGAACCCACTGCGTAATTTCCGAAGAATATCCCTCTTCATTTAGGATCGCGTAGCCGAGCGCCGGATGCGTCCGCACATAGCGCAGCTCCTCCACATGGAGAGGCGCGCCCTCCTTCCTCGAATACATATATTTCATGATCTCAAGCTTGCCGATATCATGAACAAGCCCGGCAACCGCAAGCTGATAGCAGATATCCTCCGGCAGCTTTAGCTGCCTTCCCACCCGGTAAGCAAGGTTGCTCACACGGATCCCATGTGCGATCTCCTTTTGCAGGTCAGTCTGGATAATATGATACTTTTTTGCTTCCATATTTCTTCGCTCATTTCTTTATCATAATGCTTTTATCTTGCGATCGATCATCTCGTCGATGCGCTCGATATAGCTGCGGATATCCTTGACATTCTCGACGCGCTCGATCCGCTCGCCGTCCACAAGCTTTGTGGAAGCGCCGGCGCCGAGCGCCAGGATGCTCTGCTTCTCTTCCATGATCAGAATGTTGTATATTCCTGCCGCGCCCTCCCGCGCATAGCCAACGTTTTCAAAATTTCCCGCCATATTTTTCTGGCGGTACAGGTAATACGGGAACTGCCCCGCCTGGGCCGCATAGCGCGCCGTCATATCCATGATCTCCTGATTGTTCACAAAGCTCATCGGTGCGTACTGATCCTTAAAAAGATTGAGCCGCGTCGCCCGCTTCAGCGCAAGCGAATGTACGGTGATGGAATCCGGCGCCAGTGCCGTCACCTGCCGCATGGTGTGCTCCACCTCCGCATAACCCTCGCCAGGCAGCCCGACGATCAGATCCATGTTAATATTATCAAACCCGATCCGCCGCGCCAGAGCAAACGCTTCCGTCGTCTGCTGTACGGTATGCCGTCTGCCGATGATCTCCAGCGTGCGGTCGTTCATCGTCTGCGGATTAATGGAAATGCGCGTGACGGGATGGTCCTTTAGCACCTGCAGCTTCTTTGCCGTGATGGAATCCGGCCGTCCCGCCTCAACGGTAAATTCCTTTACGTGCGCAAGCTCAAAGCATTCCTCCAGCTTATCAAGCAATCGCTCAAGCTGATACGGCTCCAGCGTGGTCGGCGTTCCGCCGCCGATATAGACGGTATCCAGCTGTTTCTCCCGCCAGATATGCGCTGTCTGCTCAATTTCCCTGCAAAGCGCGTCCAGATAATCGTCCACGCGGCTTTTCCAGACGGAAAGCGGGCTGGAACTGAAGGAGCAGTACAGACAGATGCTCGGACAGAACGGGATCCCCACATACAGGCTGTAGCCGTTCTGATAGTCAATGTCCTTTAAAATGGCACGCTCCCGGTTTGCAATGGAAATCGCAAGCGCCGTCTTTTCGTTGCTGGTATAATATGTTTTCCGCATATAATCGGCAATTTCCGTGTTCTTCCATCCCTGCTCCAGAAGCCCCATCGGGATCTTTGTCGGGCGGATGCCGGTCAGATTTCCCCAGGGCAGCTTCTGCCCCGTATATTCCGAGAGCAGCTCATAGAGCGCTGCTTTCAGCGCGTTTTTTGTTTGCTTCCGGTCTGCATAAAAATCCACCGCGCACTCCCTGCGCGCCAGCTCTTTGCCGTCTGCGTCCCGCCAGATAAGGCGGATAAGCGCCTCACTGTAGCAAACCTCCAGCTTTTTCTCGAAGCCCTGCGGCTCCTCCTCCCCTTCCAGATACAGAGGAACATCCACTCCCGGATAAAATGCCCTTATCAGAGAATGGATATCGTATTCAAAATCCCTTTTATTGAGTTGTACCGTAATCATAAGAACGGATTGTATCTCCTCTCGTGTGCCACGCTGGTCGCCTCATCATGCCCCGGATAGATCGCGGTATCCTCCGGAAGCGCTTCCAGGATTTTCTGCACGGAGCGCACCAGCTCCGCACCATTGCCGGTCGGCAGATCCGCGCGCCCGATGCTCTCACAGAAAACCGTATCCCCGGAAAACAGCACCTTTTCCTCCGGGAGGTAGTAGCAGGCACCGCCCTTCGTATGCCCCGGCGTATGATATACGTTGATATCAAAGCCGGCCACGGTAAAGGTCGCGCCATCCGAAAGGAAACGGTCCCCCTTCACAGAAAATGGCCTGCCGTACCTGCCGGAAGCGTTCAGAAGCGGATCCTCCAGCACGCTTTTCTCAGCCTGCATCGCATACACCGGCACCTGCAGGTCCGCTTTCAGCTTCATGACCGCGCCAATGTGATCGAAATGTCCGTGCGTGAGCAGGATCGCCTTTAAGGCTACCCCGTTTTTTTTGATCCAGTCCTCAAGAAGCTCCGGGCTGTCCGCCGGATCTACCAGAAACGCTTCTTTTATCTCGTCATTAATGGCAAGGTAGACATTGGTCGATACCATGCCGATCACTTTTTGTTCCAGCCGCAGTTTTTTCATCGTCTGCCTCCTAACCAGTCGTGCGGGCAATATCCAGAACGCTCTCCACCTGTCGGATCTTTCCGATCAGGGATTCCAGTTCTGCCCTGCTCTCCACCTCAAATGCCATGGCGATCGTCGCCGTTCCCTGCTTGCTCGTGCGGGAATTAACGCTTAATACGTCGATCTTCCGCTCAGTAAATATCTTCGAGATATCCACCAGAAGCCCGGTGCGGTTGTTGCCGAATATCTTAATTTCCGCCAGAAACCTTCCGGATACATCGCTGGGATTCGCCTGCCATTCCGCCTCGATCAGACGCACGCGCTCTTCCGTCGGAAGATGGATCATATTCACACAGTCTGTGCGGTGGATCGTCACGCCGCGCCCTCTCGTCACAAAGCCGACGATCTCATCCCCCGGTACCGGGCTGCAGCACTTTGCAAAGCGCACTGCAACATCATCGATTCCCTTTACGACAATGCCGTTTTTGCTGCCGTGCCTGTTCTGCCGGTCACGGGCATTTCCGCCTGCGGAAGCACCCTCGATCGTCTCCAGGACCTGGGCATCCGTCAGCTCCTTCTGCTGCTTTTTCTTTCTCTCCTCCTGAAGGCGGTTGACAACCTGCCCCTCCTTCAGGCCGCCGTGCCCGATGGCTGCCATCACGGAATCCCAGTCGCGGAATCCATATTTGATCATAACCGCCTGCATAAACTCCGGTTTTGTGAGCTCGCTCAGCACGATCCCCTTCGCCTTGCAGTAGGCGCTCATCATTTCCTTACCCTTGATGATATTGTCTTCCTTCAGCTCCTGTTTGAACCACTGGTTGATCTTGTTTTTCGCCTGTGTACTCTTGACGATCTTCAGCCAGTCGCGGCTCGGTCCTCTGGAATTCTGCGAGGTGATAATCTCAACGCGGTCGCCGTTCTGGATCACATAATCAATGTTTACCAGCTTTCCGTTGACGCGCGCGCCCACCATCTTGTTTCCGACCGCACTGTGCACATTGTAGGCAAAGTCGATCGGCGTGGATCCGGCCGGAAGATTTTTCACATCCCCCGCCGGAGTAAAGCAGTACACATTTTCCGCAAACAGGTCCAGATCACTCTTTAAGAGATTGAGAAATTCGTGATTATCCGACATATCCCGCTGCCACTCCAGGATCCGGCGCAACCACGTCATCTTCTCCTCTTCCTGATTGCCGCCCGACTTCTTGCCGTCAGACTGCTCCTTATATTTCCAGTGCGCAGCGATACCATATTCCGCCGTCTTATGCATCTCAAAGGTGCGGATCTGGATCTCAAACGGCGTACCGTTCGGCCCGATCAGCGTCGTGTGAAGCGACTGATACATATTTGGCTTCGGCATCGCAATGTAATCCTTGAATCTGCCCGGGATCGGCGTGTACATCTCGTGGATGACTCCGAGCGCCGCATAGCAATCCTTTACCGTATCCACGATAATACGCACCGCAAACAGATCGTAGATCTGATCGATCGTCTTATCCTGATTGACCATCTTTTTATAGATACTGAAAAAGTGCTTCACGCGGCCGTCTATCTGCGCCCTGATACCGGCATCCTCAATGTGCTTTTTCACCTCATCCACAATGCCCTGCACAAATTTTTCGCGCTCCGTCTTGCGCAGAGCGATCTTTTCCACCAGATCGTAGTAAACATCCGGCTGCAGATATTTCAGGGAAAGATCGTCCAGCTCCACCTTGATCTTGGAAATACCGAGACGCTGCGCGATCGGCGCGTAAATATCCATCGTCTCGCGCGCTTTTTCCTTCTGCTTCTCCGGGCTCATGTATTTTAAGGTACGCATATTATGCAGTCGGTCCGCCAGCTTGATCAGTATAACGCGGATATCCTTCGCCATCGCGAGAAACATCTTGCGCAGATTTTCCGCCTGCACCTCGATCTTGTCCGCCGAATAATTGAGCTGTCCGAGCTTTGTGACGCCATCCACAAGCTGTTCGACATCCTCGCCAAACTCCTCGCGGATTTCCTCCGAGGTCATAACCGTATCCTCCACAACGTCATGCAGCAGTCCTGCCGTGATCGTCTCCTTATCCATCTCCAGATCGGCAAGGATAATCGCCACACAGAGCGGGTGGATAATATACGGCTCTCCTGATTTGCGTTTTTGATCTTTGTGGGCTTCGCTCGCTATTTTGTATGCCTTCTCAACCATGGAAGTGTCTGCGGACGGATGATATTTTTTGATGCTTTTGATCAGCTCATTATAAAGCGCATTGGGATCGGTAAAATCCTCCATGCTTTTTACCGGAGCCTCCACACGCTTGATCTCCGCCAGTTTTTTGCTTTCATCCATTGTTGTTTTTTCCCTTACGTCCATTTAACCACCACTCACTTATGGGATATTTCTGTTACTCTTACTTTCCTTCGTAGCGCACCACGGATTCCACGTCGTAGCCTTTAAGCTTCTCGCGCCCGTTCAGACCGGCAAGCTCGATAAGGAAAACATTCTTCGCAACAACGCCTCCCAGCTCCTCGATCAGCGCGTTGCACGCCGCCAAGGTACCGCCGGTAGCAAGCAGATCGTCAATGATCACTACACGCTGCCCCGGAGCAACGGCGTCCCTGTGAATCTCGATCTCCGCCGTGCCGTATTCCAGGTCGTATTTTTTTGAAATCGTCGCGCAGGGGAGCTTTCCTTTTTTGCGGATCAGCACAAACGGCTTGTGCAGATTGTAAGCGATCGGCGCGCCAAACAAGAATCCTCTGGACTCTGTGCCCGCGATCACATCCACCTCGTCCGGATCAATCAGCGCCTGCATCGCGTCGATCGCCGCCTGCAGACCGTCTGCATCCTGCAACACGCTTGTGATATCGCGGAAAATGATGCCCGGTTCCGGAAAATCCGGTATGCTTCTGATATATTCCTCTACGCTCTTTTTCATTTGTCTTCCTCCACTCAATATATAAAATTTCCGGGAAAAGGTTCCTTAACCCAATTTAAACTTTAGTATATCATTATTTTTTATATTAATCAATTCTGAACTTTTTGAAAACAAAAAAAGTGCAGGAGATGGGACTTGAACCCACACGGTCTTAACGACCACAGGCACCTGAAGCCTGCGCGTCTGCCAATTCCGCCACTCCTGCATTTTTCTTATGATGTGCTGTTTCGTTCGCACGCATATTAATATACAATACTTTTTTTGAAATGTCAACTGCTTTTTTCAAATTTTTTTCAAATTTTTTTTCAAATTTTTTTCAAATTTTTTTCAAAATTTTTTTGTAATTTTTCTATCCCGACAGCTCACCCGATCCGATAGATTTTTGCATTTCCCGGCTCCGCCTCCAGCACCGCCTGCACATCCGCGTCGTAATAGGTGCGCAGATACGCCAATGTCTCCTCCACGTCGTCGTCCACAAGATAGATCTGTTCATTGCCGATCATATCCCGGAACGGGTTCGTGATCCCATACTCCCGCATCTTTTCTACATACCCCGGCGTGTTTGCCGGCCAGCCGCCAAGAGCCAGCGTATTCTCCATGAGACCCGCCGGAATGCTGTCGAAAACGCCGTAGCTCTTTGCCAGGGAAACGGCGCCTGATTTTGTGAGGTACAGGTGTTCCCCGTCTGACGCGATGTATTCCAGAACCTCCCGGCAGACGCCCTGCTTCTGCCGCTCCTCGGCGGTATTGATCCGCAGCCGCTTCTCCCACATGCCGTGCGCGGCAAGTGTAAGAAGGATACACAGCGCCGGACCCACCGCGTTTACGCATACACGCATAATTTTTCCCCGCGGGAATGCACCGCCCGGTGCCAGGATCCACAGAACCGTCATCGTCGCCGCCATCCAGATTCCCACATCCACGCGGTTGCGCAGGTACCGTCCCTGATAATACAAAAAACAGTACAGCAGACCAACTGCAAAAAATTCTCCAAGGATCGCGGCTATGTCCCGCCTTCTGTGCCGGACAGCGAGCAGCCAGACAAGCAGCGCCAGCAGGAAGCACCAGAAACCTGGAACCGTGTAAAGCTTCAGCAGAACCTTCTTTATAAATCCCTTCACAAAACGCAGATCCAATTTCACGGGCGTTTTTTTTGCGATCAGCTCCTCCATGATCTCCACGGAAAATTTTTCGGTATCCATATGATTCCAGCCGCGGATAAGCCGATAAGCGTTCTCATCAATCTCCAGCTCCTCATATGTCTCTCTGTTTTTCTCATAGTCCGGGAAGCCATAGTCGAAAAGCTCCGTCCGCGCCGCATTGTACTCCTCGTACCTCTGCCATTCCTCCGAGCGGTACGCCAGACGATCCGCCCCGCAGAGCACCGCCACCACGCCAAGAAGTGCTGCCGCCGCCCCGGCGTATCTTCCAAGACGCTTTTTTGCCGCGCCCGGCGCGAGCTGCCGCAAATTTATCAGCTCATAAATCACGATCCCCAGCATCAGAAACGCTTCCGCAAAAAACTGCGGCAGGCGATACATTGCACCAAAGCCTGCAAGCACAATCCCGCAGACGGCGCTGTGCTTCCTTATTCTTTCCCCTGTCACGGCGTCCAGCAGCAAAATCATCCCTGCCGCGGACACGATACCGGCCGTCTTTGTATACTGCAGCCGGATATAACCCTCATAGGCAAACAAAAGCAGTACCGCGACAAAGATCCAGCCGGACGGCTGCTTCCGAAAACGGCGAAGTTCCACATACGTCACCGCCGAGAAAGCGCAAAGCAGAGCGGCATACTGCAGCAGTGCATACCACGAAACAGCGTCTGTGACCCGATAAAGACGCGTGAGCAGCAGACCGATCAGATAATTCACATAAATCATATGCGCATCATACGTCCCCTTCACGCCGTTCACGATAGCGCAGAGTCCCATATCGTCGTTCGTCTCATATGCCGGCGAAAAAAGCAGTAAAAGCACCGCAAGAAGGCATATGTTTGCGCACACACAAAACCATGCCTTCTCACAATGCCTCTGTATCCATTCTGTTATTTTTTTCATCATTTCTCCCAACGCCAGTTATTCCTTATCCTCTTCCTTTTCTTCCGTCTCATATGTCCGGTCGCTGATAATATAGCGCGGCCTTGCCTTGGTCTCCAGATAGATTTTTCCGATATATTCCCCGATCACTCCGATGCAGATAAGCTGGATACCGCACACAAAGCAGACAATCGCACAGGTGCTCGCCCAGCCCTGCACGGTTTTTCCGGCGAAAAACTGCGCCACGATCCATACGATCATTAAAAAACTAAGAGCAGAAACCGCAAAGCCCATCGTAGAGATCAGGCGAATTGGTTTTACGCTCAGGCTGGTAATGCCGTCCATCGCCAGCGAGAGCATCTTTGACAACGGATAATGGCTCTCTCCGGCCAGCCGCTCGCTGCGCTCGTAATAAACCTCCGTGCTCTTAAAGCCCACCAGCGGTACCAGTCCGCGCAGAAAAATATTTACCTCTTTAAACTCGGCCAGCTCGTCCAGGACAAGACTGGAGATCAGACGATAATCGGCGTGATTATAGACCACCTCCGCACCCATCCAGTTGAGCAGACGATAAAACAGCTGCGCCGTGTATTTTTTAAAAAGGGTATCTGTGTCGCGCCTGCTGCGCACTCCGTACACCACCTCAAACCCTTCCAGATACTTTGCCACCATCTCATCCATGGCGTTAATATCATCCTGCCCGTCACAGTCGATGGAGATCGTGATGTCGCAGCGGCTGCGCGCTTCCATCAGCCCCGCAAGCACGGCATTCTGATGGCCGCGGTTTCTGCTCTGCGAAATGCCCATATAGCGTGCGTCCTTTTTCGCCAGATCGCAGATAATCTTCCAGGTATTATCCCGGCTTCCGTCGTCCACAAACAGGGTCCGGCTCGCATCGCTGATCATGCCCTTTTCTGCCAGCGCGCAAATCTTTTCCAGAAACGCCGGCGCCGTGAGCGGCAGCACCGTTTCCTCGTTGTAGCACGGAACTATAATATATAAAACAGGCGTTTTTCTCATATTGCCCCCTCTTTGGCAAAGCCACACTTTCCTTCGTTCATTATAGGGCAGAAACTGTCCCCTGTCAACACGGGCAAAAAACTGCAGAGCCGCGTGAATCCCACACTGCACTGCAGTTTTCTTTTTTAAACCTGTGTCAGAATATAATTGTATATTTTTTTGTAAGTGGCTGCCGTATAATGAAGCCCGTCCACCGTTGCGAACTTGTTTTTGGTGAGGTAGGTATTGCAGTCTATGTACTGGTTCGGGAACGCTTTCTTCAGCGCAGTGTTGAATTTCTTGATCCAGGACTGCAGCTCTGAGCAGGTGAACCATCCCCAATCATATTTTTTATCAATCGGGTTGATCGACATAAAATAAAACTTTGCCTTCGGATAGCTCTGCATCAGCTTTTTGTAGCGCGTAATATACAGATTATAATTCGCCACATCGTTAATGCCCAGATTAAACACTACCGTCGCCGTCGGGTTTGCTTTCAGTTTTTTCTTCAGCGCAGCCTCTCCGGTGCTCAAGAACCAATCGTAGCCCTCTCCCACCTTGGCAATACACTTGCTGCTGATGCCAACAGCGCTTCCCAGACCAACCGTTCTGGAATCGCCCACAAAGATATCTACCTTTCCGGTCTTTGCGGTCGTCCCCTTACCGGCATTCGCCTGCGTCTTGTCGCTCGTAGCGCCGGCAACCGCAGTCGTCCTTACACCGTTTGCATTGACATAATATTTTCCGATGGTCTTGTTGACCGCCATGGTTCCGTTGGACTGGAAGTAATAGTAATATTTTCCGATTTTCTTCCAGCCGGTCTGCATGACACCGACCGAGGAGAAATAATAGTATTTTGAAGCAATCTTCACTTTTCCAGTAGCCGCCGCTCCGGTCTTCGGTGAAAAATAGTATTTCTTGTTGTCTACCTTCTGCCAGCCAGTGGCAAGCGTGCCGTCATTCCTGAAAAAATAACGCTTTCCGTTATAGCGTCCGATCCCTGTCTTGAGGTAACCGTTTGACATGAAGTAGTAGATTTCTCCCTTGATGTTCAGCCAGGAGCTCTTCGCATACTTACCATTTTTGTAGCGGTAACGGTATCCGCGCGCCGAGATTACCCACTTTCCGGCCTTTGCCTTCGGCGCTTTCATAACGTTTGTAAGCTTCGCCGCCTCCGCCTTCATGCTAGGAGCAGTTGTCCCAAGTCCAAGCGTAAAAAGCAGACATGCCATCATGAAAATAAATCTGATTTTCTTCATAATACCTCCCAATAACTCCCAAATACTTTTTCAGTATAACACAGACAAAAAAATATCTCAACCTTTATTTAAAGATTGAGATACTTTTTTGCAACATCCGCAATATCTATGATATATTTTTGTAATTTTTATATATTTTCCCCATATCTTGCAGGAAGTTGTCTCTCCCGGCACGCTTTTCGCCCCGAAAAGTGCTCCGTCCGCTTACTCCTTCGAGATGAAATAATACGGAAGCGCCACAAATACGATGCCGCCGATCATATTTCCAAGCGTAACGATTGCAAGATTGTAGAGGAAACCGCCAAGACCGATCGCTGCTCCATTCATCATACCGATGGAGAGGAAGGTCATATTGGCAACGCTGTGCTCGAAACCGCAGGTAACAAAGGTTCCCACGCAGCAGAAATTCATCGCCATTTTCGCGCCCTCTGATTTCATTTTGGTTCCGCACCAGATCGCGATACATACCAGGATATTACAGAGAATCGCTTTTGCAAGCAGATTCATTGGCGTGCCGCTTGCCTTTGCCACCGCCGCGTTCTGGAAGAATGCACCGACGTCGCCGCTTCCCGGAATCCCCGTCATGGTAAAGATGCCCGCTGATACGACGGAGCCAACAAGGTTGCCAAGATAGCAAACCACCCATACCTTTATCACCTGCGACCAGGATACCGTCTTTTTCAGCCCGCCGACCGTCATAATGAAGTTATTTCCGGTAAACAGCTCTGCGCCCGCCATAGTCACGAAGCAGAGTCCCACCGAGAAAATAATGCCGCACACCAGCTTCTGCGCCGGCTGACCGGTCATACATCCGCCGACAAAGCCCATAAGGATGCTGCCGAATGCAATATACATTCCCGCCATAAAGGAGGCAATGACATACCCCACCGGATTTTTCTTCAAAAGGTTCCATTTTGCGAGCGCCGTGTTGGACGCCGCTTTATACTCATCCTGAAACATACTATGTACCTCCCGCATTAAGAATCCGCACAGGATGCGCTCCTGCGCGGATATATCTAAATCATTTAGAACAGACCGGAAATCTTTCCGTTCTCGTCTACGTCGATACGCTCTGCAGCCGGTACCTTCGGCAGACCCGGCATGGTCATGATCTCACCGGTAAGCGCTACGATGAAGCCTGCGCCTGCGGAGATCTTCAGGTTGCGTACCGTTACCTCAAAGCCGGTCGGTGCGCCAAGCTTCGTCTGGTCGTCGGTTAAGCTGTACTGTGTCTTTGCCATGCAGATCGGGCAGTGCTCGTAACCGAGCGCGGTCAGCTCCTTCGCCTGCTTCTGCGCATTTGCGGTCAGAACTACCTTGCTTCCGCCGTAGATTTTCTGCACGATCGCGTTCAGCTTATCCTCGATTGTTCCGTCAAGCTCATATGCAAAGGTGAAATCATTCGGCTGTTCGCAAAGCTTCACGACCTCTTCTGCAAGCGCGATGCCGCCCTCGCCGCCTTTTGCCCATACCTCGGAAAGGACAACGTTTACGCCAAGCTCCTTGCATTTTGCCTCTACCAGGTCAAGCTCTGCCTTTGTATCCGTCGGGAATGCGTTGATTGCTACCACGCACGGAAGCTTGTAAACGTTTGTAATGTTGCTCACATGCTTCAGCAGGTTCGGAAGACCTTTCTCCAGCGCCTCCAGATTTTCATTGTTGAGGTCAGCCTTTGCCACACCGCCGTTGTATTTCAGCGCGCGTACCGTTGCAACGATGACAACTGCGTTCGGCTTCAGTCCTGCCATACGGCACTTGATGTCCAGGAATTTCTCGGCTCCGAGGTCTGCGCCGAAGCCAGCCTCTGTTACCGTGTAGTCAGCAAGCTTTAATGCCAGCTTGGTTGCGGTTACGGAGTTGCAGCCGTGTGCGATGTTTGCGAACGGGCCGCCGTGTACGATCGCCGGTGTGTGCTCCAGTGTCTGAACCAGGTTCGGCTTCAGCGCATCTTTCAGAAGTGCGGTCATTGCACCCTCTGCGTGCAGGTCGCCTGCCGTTACCGGCTTCTGCTCGGAAGCTTTTCCGTATGTATAGCCTACGATGATCCTCGCAAGTCTCTTCTTGAGGTCGGTGATATCGCTTGCCAGGCAGAGCACTGCCATGATCTCGGATGCTACCGTGATATCGTAGCCGTCCTCTCTCGGCATACCGTTTGTCTTTCCGCCAAGACCGTCTACCACGTTTCTAAGCTGACGGTCGTTCATGTCCACGCAGCGTCTCCAGGTGATCTTGCGCGGGTCGATGTTCAGCGCGTTGCCCTGGAAGATGTGGTTGTCGATCATCGCTGCCAGCAGGTTGTTTGCCGCGCCGATCGCGTGGAAGTCACCTGTAAAGTGAAGGTTGATGTCCTCCATCGGGACTACCTGTGCGTATCCGCCGCCTGCAGCTCCGCCCTTTACACCGAATACCGGTCCGAGGGACGGCTCACGCAGCGCTACCATAACCTTCTTGCCGATCTTTGCGAGACCGTCTGCCAGACCTACGGAGGTCGTGGTCTTTCCTTCGCCTGCCGGTGTCGGGTTGATCGCCGTTACAAGGATCAGCTTGCCGTTCTCGGCGTCCGTTTCCTTTAACAGGTTGTAGTCGATCTTTGCTTTATATTTGCCATACTGCTCCAGATATTTCTCATCAATGCCCGCTTTTGCCGCAATCTCGGTAATCGGCTGCATCACTGTCTCCTGTGCAATTTCAATGTCTGATTTGAATCCCATAATGATTTTTCCTCCTGTTATCTTCTGCTGATTTTGGGCAAAAAAATGCTGCGCAAACCAAGAATATCCTGACCGGCCCATCAGAATCTCATGTTTTTACGCAGTAGCGGAAGCGATCATATAACGCGGTAAAACCTTCGTTCACCGGAAGTCTCCCCATCCGATGACACTTTACGTATAAGATCTACTCTACTTTATGATATTCAAGCAGTTCTTTTGCTTTCGTCTAACAGTATACCCATTTTCCCGTTGTTTGTCAAGGATTTATCAAAGATTTTTTTGCAAAAAATTCCGAATATTCTCATTTCGGAACTCCGCCCTTCTAGCTTCCTTTTATGTTCCGATTTCGGAATATATGCGTGACGGAGGCCTTCCTTATATTGCCGTTATGAACCGAACCCCGGAAAAGGTAGACACCTATTTAGAGGGTATCTACAATACAGTAATCGTAAAGGACATCGAAGATCGTCAGGCGCGAAAGAAACCGATCCGGATAAAAGAAAAATCACGGATATTCTCCTGCTGAAGACCCTTGCCAAATATCTGGCCAGTGTGGCCGGAAATCCGGTCTCCATCCGAAGCATTACCGACTATCTGACCTCAAACGGACGAAAAGTTTCACCTAACACGGTGAGCGATTATGTTGAGGCTCTCACAGAATCCTTTATCTTCTATCCGGCAGAGCGTTTTGATATCGTGGGAAAACAGCTTCTGAAAGCGAATCGAAAGTTGTATATTGTAGATCTTGGCTTACGGAACCATATCCTGCCGCGCAGTCAATACGATTTAGGATTTTCGCTGGAGAACATTACTTATTTTGAAATTCTGCGTCGGGGCTACCGTGTTATGATTGGAAAGGTTGGTAATACAGAAGTAGACTTTGTTGCAGAAAAGCAGGGAACCTATACCTATTTTCAGGTTACAGCAGATATGACTGCGCAAGACACCTTCGACCGTGAGCTGAAGCCATTGACAAATATCCGGGACAACTACGAGAAAATCGTTTTGACCGGAGATCGACTCACTGTAGGAAAATACAACGGCATCCAGGTCAAAAACCTGTCCGACTGGCTGTTGGGTTAAGCCGTATCAAAGTGAGTCAGAGCAGGTCAGACCGGAGCAATCGGATAGGGGAGATTTTACCTCCCCTTCCACACCACGCACGACAACTTTGCCTCCGGCTTCCTTCAGACCCCACTTCACAGTGACGCCCTTGCCATTGGCTGCACCCTTCCCACTACCGGGCGGATTCAGGACTTGCACC
The DNA here is from genome assembly GCF_047017445.1 of Marvinbryantia sp. Classification (NCBI taxonomy): domain Bacteria; kingdom Bacillati; phylum Bacillota; class Clostridia; order Lachnospirales; family Lachnospiraceae; genus Marvinbryantia; species Marvinbryantia sp. The sequence goes on from NZ_JBKXTT010000006.1 coordinate 271,563, forward strand.
TGTTGGAAACGTGCGCCGCTAGGCGCACCACAAGAAAAACCCCGGAAAACATTGATTTTCCAGGGTTTTTGAACATTTCGATTGTAAAAATCCAACTGATTAACGCTTGCTGAACTGCGGTGCGCGACGAGCCGCTTTGAGACCGTACTTCACGAAACCGAAGCTCGATTTTGCTTGATTTTACGCGGTTTTTCAAGCTTTTTGCTCTTCGTCCACCAGTTCTTAAACCCACGATTTTGTAGGCTTTTGTCGGATTTTAACCCTAATCTTTTTTTGATGTGTCGATTGCTCTGTTGATCACCCCATGTAATTGGGCAGGTTTATTATACTTGACTTTGGCGTAAATGTCCATAGTCACCTTGCTGTTTTCGTGTCCGGCAAGATACTGTACGGTTTTAGGATCAACCGAAGCATAAATCAGGTTCGTGATATAAGTGTGACGCAATTGATGCGGTGTAACTTGAAAATCCATCGTATATACCAACTTCGGATTGTTCGGCTGATGCTCACCAAGCTTCGGCTTTACCACATGCTTAATCTTCTGCCCATTCACATAGGTGTAATAGCAGCGTTCTTCCGTAGAACGAACTGCTATGTACTTCCACACCCTCACGAACTGGGATTCAGCCAGAGCGTTACCATTCCTGTCAGAGATCACATATTCCGATTTTGACTTTTCTTTTGCCTCTTTCAAACATTCCACCAACTTGCCCGGAATGGGAATGTCCCTTTTAGCTGCTGGCGTTTTTAATTCTGTTGAAATTACCGGACGATTATTCACAGAACGCCATGCTCGCCGTACCGAAATATATGGAGTGGCTTCATCCAGGAAAACACAATCCCATCGCAGTGCAAGAATTTCTTCCCGCCGCAACCCTGCGTACAACCCAATCATTACGAAGACATACGGTGGTAATCCCCTGATTGTATCCAGAAGAATTTTCACCTGCTCATCCGTCAATGCCTTCTTTTCCTGCTTTGGTGTTCCGCCTTTTGCGGAAAGCGACGCAGCCGGATTATAACTGATGATTTTGCTTTCTTCTGCTGAATAGAAAACACATTTGATCAGCATATTCATTTTGCTGTACAGGGAAGCTGATTGCTTGGAGATTGGCACCAGCAGCAAGCGAAGGTCATCGGTCGTCACTTCGTCCATATACATATCTCCAATAGCTCCAATAATGTATTTTCTTATCGTGCGCTCATATCCACTCAATGTGTTTTCTCGCACACTCGCCGAGCGCATCTTCAACCATTTTTCGCAATACTCAGCTACTGTCGGATTATTCTTCCGGAATATTTCATTCTCAATACTGCGCTTCATCTCAATGGATTTATCGTACAGCTCTTCAGGAGTCTGTGCATATAGCGAAATCCATTTTCCATCCGCATCCTGCATTCGTGTTCTGTAATATTGAACGCCCCTCTTCATAATTGTTCCATATTCCGGCACTACTTTTTTTCTTGCCATTATTGCTTCCTCCATTTTCTTGATATATCCAAATTGATCCTTGCTCTTTAATTATCCAGAATGCTGCTCCGGTTCTCAAGGATGTCGGCTAATCGAGTAGGAGGGAGTGATTAGCTCCCGTCCTCTCACAGCACCGGACATACGGTTCACGTATCCGGCGCATTCAATAGTTGACGTGCACAGACTGATAGGCTGTGGCTAAATCATAAAAGCCACTGCTTATCAGTCTTTCTTTTGTCATTGCCATATTTACGGCTACTGTATGTGTTGTGAACCAATAGCCCCGGCGGCTGTTTCCCGCCTTCCTCGCCAAATCTTCTGGTACTCCCATCTTTATTAGGTTTCGCACCTTTGTTTTCGGCTTTTTCCATTGTTTCCATATACACATTCGTATCCTGTGATAGAGCCATCCATTGATGTCATCTATGTTGTTCTTCATGCTTGCTATTCCGTAATAGTTCAGCCAACCTCTTGCATACACTTTGATTTTCTCAAGGCTTGGTTTGATACTCTGTACCGACCTACGGGAAGATAGGTCTTTCAGTTTTGACTTAAACTTTTTCCATGACTTTGGATGAACTCGGACATAAATTCCACTTCCGTTCCTTCCCAATGCAAAGCCAAGGAACTTAAAATTTCGGATTGCAAACACGCTGACCATACGGCTTTTCTCTCGGTTTACTGTTAATTTCAGCTTTTCCTCAAGATATTTCGTACTACTTTCCAGCAACCGCTCTGATGCACGCTTACTCTTTGCGAGAAGCACGATATCATCTGCGTATCTGATGCACGGAACACCTCTCTTTATGAATTCTTGGTCGAACTCATTGAGGTAGATATTCGCAAGCAATGGCGACAGATTTCCGCCTTGCGGCGAGCCTTCTTCTGTTTCTATGACCACTCCGTTTTCCATTACACCGCTTTTCAGACAACGCTTAATCAGCTGCACTACACGTTCATCCTTTACATTCCGTCTCAGCAGATTTATGAGAATCTCGTGATTTAAGGTATCAAAATACTTTGACAAATCAAGGGCTACCGCAAATGTGTAGCCTTGTTCCGCATACTCCTTAATCTTTATGATTGCATCCTTTGCGCTCCTGTTCGGACGGTATCCAAAACTGTTTTCTGCAAACAATGGTTCATAGATTGGCACTAACTTCTGCGTTATTGCCTGTTGGATTGTTCGGTCTATCACTGTTGGTATGCCAAGCTTTCGCACACCACCGTCTGATTTTGGAATCTCAACCCTTCTCACTGGTGATGGAGTATATTTTCCTCTAAGTATTCGGTTAATTAACTCCTGTTGATGTTCCTTTAGATATGGCAGGGCTTCTTCGATGCTCATTCCATCAATGCCTGCCGCCCCTTTGTTTGCTTTCACTCTTTTGTACGCTCTGTTAAGATTATCTTTGTACAGAATCATTTCCAAGAGCTTCGGCTGTGCACTGTCTCTTTCTTTCCATATCCGCTTGAACGACCTTGACGCTTTCGCATACCCTTCATGTTCCGCACTATCTCTTTGCGAACAGCCATTATTACCGGTCGATTGTGCTCTGTATGCCAAGCTCTGCACACTGTCAAATACGGTGCTGCTTCATCCAGAAAAACTGAATCCCACTGCAATGCAAGAATTTCTTCTCGCCGAAGCCCTGCATACAAACCAAGCATCACAAATACATACGGCGGCAGTCCTCTTATCGCATCCAGCAATCTCTCCACCTGATCATCAGTCAAAGGGTTTTTCTCTTTTTGAGGAACGCCTCCGTTCTTTCCAGACAAATAAATTGTAGGATTGTCCTGAATCACTTTGCTTTCTTTTGCCGCCGCAAAAATGCTCTTATAAAGTATATTAACCGATTTGTACACAGACGCTGATTTTTTGGATACCGGAACCAGTGCCAGACGAATATCATCTGCTGTAACATCTGCTATATTCATATGACCCAGAGGCTTTATAATATGCCGGTTAACTTTCGATGTGTAATCCGTCAAAGTAGTGGCTCTTACCTGTGCGGATTGTAACAACAGCCACTTTTCGCAATACTCCTTTACTGTGGGGGATGATCTGCGAAATGTATTATCCTCAATCTGCTCTCTCGCTTCGAGCACCTTATCATATAGTTCTTCACGGGTTCTGCCATACAACGCCACCCGCTTTCCATCAGCATCCTCAATTCGAGTCCGGTAATATTCCTTACCCGCCATGATGACGGTTCCGTACTGAGGAATCGCATATCTTTTTCTTGCCATCTTCGACACCTCCAAACTTTTAGCTGATATATTCATTATTGCGAATAACCTGCCAATACTCAACGATGTCGAATTTCGCTCCTGGCTGTTCTTTTCCTTCGGAAAGTCGGATTGTTATCCTTCGGCCTTGCACGATGTGTAGACCTTGCAATATACTCCTGAAGTCCAACTTCAGTAAAATAAACACAGCCATTCTCAACATACTGAACGTAAGTGATCAGCCCTTCCATTCTTGCATGATCCAAGGTGTCCAAGCTAATTCCCAACATCTCAGCGGCTTCTTTACGCTTAATCAATTTATCCACCATCAAAATTCACTTCCTTTCGGCATTTGCCTTGCCTTTTTTTCTCTGCCTGTTCCGGAATATAATATCCAAGCTGCACTTTCACAGCTTCATCAATTCCGCGCATCTGTCCCTTACTTACCTTGCCGAGATACCGAATTACACAGGTCTTATCACATGTATCAAGCTGCTCCGCCAATACCATCGAAGATCTTGCCAGCCCTTTTGCCTTCCGAAGGAAATAATGTGTTGGCTGGCTTCTTTTCTTTTGAATCTTCGTTGTCAGAGGAGCAACCGTAATCGTCGGCGAATAAAAGTTGCCGACATCGTTCTGAAGAACCACTACCGGACGAACACCGCCCTGCTTTGATCCTATCGGAACACCAAGATTGGCAAGGTAAATATCTCCTCGCCGGTAAACCCAGTTTTCTTTCATCTGGTTGCCTCCAATCCCATAATCATCTATGGATAAAAGCTGACAGAAAATAATACAAATGCTTTATTCTGACAGCTTTTCTTAAAATATGGTTTCTCTGTACTTTTTCTTGGTACCCCAGAGATCGGGGATTTCTCACAAGCGGCAGTGTGCTTCACTGCTCCATTGGAATTTAACCATCCCGCCTTCTTTATGGCCGGACCGCGAATTACGGAAGTATCATTGTCCCTGACAGGCTTTTACACCACCGTCGGTTGCAATCCGACATTTGCTGCTGCGATTCCGCTTCGCCCCTGTTGGGCATCATGGCGTGCAGTCGAAGGCTCGTTCTGTCAGTAATGTACTTGGAGAATGAGTATTCAATTTTCATAGTTCATCAGCCTTGTTGCCTTAGCTGTAAAGTAAGTATAAAAGAATGCGGTTTTACATAACACGCCGGAAACTGCGACTTTGCCCACCTAATTTTGCGAGTTCACATCAGTGCTTCCTGAAGCTGCGTAATGGCATCCTGCACTCTCTTTTTCAACGCATCCACATCCTGTCTCTTGCCAATAATCAGATAATCCAGCGTTACTCCAAAGAATTCCGAAAACAGAATCATGTCGTTATAAGATGCCGATATTACTCCGCGCTCAATTTTTGAAATGCGTTTTGCATCAATATCAATCGCCTCAGCCAGAGCCTCCTGCGTATACCCTTTTGATTTGCGCAGCTCTTGAATTCTTGCTCCACATACATGCTGATCGTAATACATACGTTTCTCCTTCCGCACAGCCGGTACAGAACCGGACCGACGGAAGGTCAAAAAAGGAGCCGCATGACGGTGAAGAAAAAATCCTGTGCCGATAAAACAGAACATGGGTATTCCATAATTCTGTCTCATGCGGCATTCGGAAGACTTCGCCTGTCAGCGGCTCCACAGCACAGCTATGACTTATAAAATTGTGTTAATAGGGTTATTTATTGTCATCGCAACCATTCAGAGACGAATAGTAGAGCTGCAATCTCCGTAATCTTCTCATCTCCAAAACATTGAAGACGGTCTCACGTCCGCAGGCCTTGCATTTGGTCTGCACATGTCCTCTGGTATCCTCAAAGACGATGATTGAATTATGTCGGCAATAAGGACACCTGACAGTCCTGGGCTTTTGGGAAGCGATTGCATCCTTTGCCCGGATGATTTTAATCTGCATTTCCGCAGATGGTTCCGATACTCTGATATTCCTGCTCATGGCCACACCTCCAATGGATCACGATATTCATAATCCTTTTTCCGGTTCAGATAGCCCAGTTGTTCCAAGCGTATAGCAGCTGCCGATCTCGAAACGCCAAAGACACCACAGAAAGTGTCTATTTTGACCTGATCCTTGTCGTAAAAACGCCATCCATAACAGGTCAGAGGCTTTCTGCTGTTAATGAACCACATCGCCCGATCCACCTCTGACTGGGGCATCAGGATGGCAGCTCCCAGCGAATTGGCCTGCCATTCGTTCCAATCCTCCTGCGTTCTCAGAACGCGGGAGCCATTTCCTCGCACTTCCGGTCTCTTATGGCAGGCTATCTTTCGGTCATCGGAATCCAGCTGAAACAGTATCTGGTGAGCGCACTCATGTGCCAGCGTAAATCTGCGTTTTCCGCAGAGTTTCCGAATATTCGCTGGTTCAATGAAACTCTTGTCCAGAACCACATCATTGGTTTTCAGGAAGATGCTCCTCTGACTTCCATCAACCTCTATCTGATATTCTGTATCCACATACGCGGTCAGACCATAGATGCTTCCGTCCGAGGACAACTTTTGAAATGACACCTTCAGGTTCAGATAATCGGATGCAAACTGGTCAATGGGTGTCGGAAGTGCGAATCTTGCCGGATCATCTGCTTCGCTGCCGAAAAAGGACTTTTGAAAATCTCTTATCACTGCAACAGCGATTTCTTCTATGTTTTTCTGCGAAAGGATCATAGGCACGGCTCCTTTGCTTCAACGAACCATTTTTCATCTTCGTTGTACAGGAAACTCTCATGCCCACCGATCATGACCGTATAGCGGATTCCGCAGCCACCTACCTTCGTGGAAGCAGCCCGGCACTTATGCTTCAATCGGTCGATCTCATACACCCGTCCGTCAATCCACCGAATCAGACGCGGACGGATATTTCCCTCCGCATCCACATCCAAATTCACAGGTACATATACTTTTCTACATTTCTGTTCCGACATATTCTACGCTCCTCCTCTGTAAACCGGCGAATGTGTTGACTTCTTTTAGCAAAGAACTCACCAGATTCTGCCGGTGCTGTATTAACCAATCATTCCTGTCGGCATAACCAAATCCACTTTTCGCTCTGTCGGCATCTTGCTTTTCTGAAAAAGTACCCCATTTTTAATCGCATCTTTCCCGAATCGGAATCGAATCTGCTCAATCGCTGCGTCCAAGCGTTCCTGGCGATCCAGTGATTTCACATCAGTGAATAGGTCGTATTGTATCGGACAATCCTCTTCAAACAGGTTGATTGCCCGAACTGTCACCGAACGAATCGGGTGTTCCCACTGATAATTCTTATCAAACAGAGCAAATGCGGTTTTCGCCAGATAGGTGGGGCTTTGTGTCGGAATGCTAATCCGGCACTGCCACTCCTTCGTGAAAAGCTCATTGTTGCGGATGGAAATCGCAATTCCGCCTGCTTTCTTTTTATGCGTTCGCAGCTTAGTTCCGATTTCCTGCACCAGCTCCAGCATGACACACCAGACTTCGGCGTTATTTTCCAAATCCTGCATGGTCGTTATCCCGTGCCCAATGCTCTTTACCGGGGAGACATAATCGGAACGCATAACCGGCGAATCATCCAGTCCATTGGCATATTTCTTAATCGCCAGTCCATTCTTTCCAAGGCGGCACTTCAAGAAATCATCCGATGTTGCAGCAAGCTCTCCAATGGTATGAATCCCATAACCGGATAGAACCTTCTCGGTCGCTCTGCCGACTCCAAGCAAGTCAGAGGCAGGAAGACACCAAATCTTCTCACGGAATGAATCTGCTTCGATGCAGGTAATCGCATCCGGCTTTTTCATATCCGACCCAAGCTTGGCAAAAATCTTGTTGAAGCTCACTCCTGCGGAAATCGTAAGGCCCAGTTCAAACTTAACGGTTCTGCGAATCTCATCTGCGATTTCAAATCCAGTTCCCATGCAGCCGCTTCCGGTCACATCCAGCCAGCATTCGTCCATCCCGTAAGGTTCAATCTGGTCAGTATAACGACCGTATATCTCACGGGCTAATTTTGAAAACTTCATATATTGCTCATAATGCGGCTCCACGATCACAAGATCCTGGCACTTCTGTTTTGCCTGCCAGATTGCCTCTCCCGTGGAAACGCCAAACGCCTTTGCCGCATAGTTCTTCGCAAGTACGATACCATGCCGTTCCTCCACAGAACCACACACTGCCACCGGCTTGTTCTTCAGTTCCGGGTTCAGCATACACTCAACAGAGG